>JBGQCW010000167.1:0-5137 GCA_041495565.1 Candidatus Acidiferrum sp. | reverse complement strand
CAGATCGCCGTCTTCTTCATCGACGATAATTTTGCCATCAATATCAAACGCACGAAATCGCTGCTGCGCGACATTATCGCAGCGGGCGCGCAGGTGCACTGGGTTGCGCAGATCAGCGCCAATCTGTTGCGCGATGAGGAACTCGTGGACCTCATTGCAGCTTCCGGCGGCAAGTGGGTCTTCATCGGCATGGAGTCCATCGACCCGACGAACCTCGCCAGCGTCAACAAGGGATTCAACAAGCCGGGTGAATATGCAGCCGTGCTCGAGAGGCTGGCCCAGCGCAACGTTTATGCGATCACTTCCTTCATTTTCGGAATGGACAACGACACCGTAGGTGTCGCGGAGCGGACGCTGAAGGAGATTCGTACTTGGCCCGCAGGACTCCCCATTTTTGGCTTGCTCACGCCGTTGCCCGCGACGCCACTTTACAAGAGGCTGGAGGCCGCCGGACGGCTGACGCGGCCGAAGCACTGGCAGGAGTTCATCCCGTTTGAGATGGCCCATACGCCGCTGAAGATGACCATTGCAGAAGCTCATGCAGAGGTCAGAGCTGGGTGGGCAAGTGCGTACAGCCCGGAGGCCATGGCGCAAGCTGTCGATTCGCTAAAAGATAAGCCGTTGGGCTATCGGATAAACATTTTCATCGCCCGAATGTGTTTCCGCGGAATCTATTTCCCACAAATGGGTCCTTTGTCGTGGCTGAAATTGATTTATCAAAATCGCCGTACCATTTTCAGCCTCGTCAGGGAGGGTTTCTCTACTTGGCACGGCCGGCCTGTTCGTGCCGCCGCCAACCTGGCTCTGGGAAGCGAAGTTGACGGAGACTGATCCCGTCGCTAGAATTTAATGGAAAGAGTTCTCGTGACACCACGAGGGCTGCTCATTTCAACCCTGGAGGCGCCTGTGCGAACGAACACCAAAGTGCTGGCGGGTGGGTGTGCCTCTACGGTGAGTTTGCAATAACAAGGTAGCGCCCTCGCGGATTTCAAATCCACTAAAGCCAATGCTGTTTTATTTCGGCGCAAGCGGCGGCCGTGTGTTACAAAAACAACGCATCAATCAATTGCACCGCGGTATTCGCAAGATGTACTGGCGCAAGAATTCGGATTCGGAGTCAGAATGAACAGGCTTTTTCTAACCCTGGAACTTGCACGGCGGATCGAGCTGGCGGAAGCGCAAGCTGCCGTGGAGGGCGCGGAGACGCTACATCGTCTGCGGCCGGAGAGCGGAGCGGCGGTCGAACGGATTGCGGGAGGATTCGCAATTTACTGTGGGGCGAATTCGCCCATCACGCAAGCTGTGGGCATGGGTCTCGACGGTCCGGTCAGCGAGGAAGAGTTCGATCGCCTGGAACATTTTTATCGCAGCCGCAAAGAACCTGTGCGAGTGGAGGCGTGCCCGCTGGCGGAGCCATCCTTCATCGAGCAGTTTGGCAAGCGCGGGTACCGCGTTACTGAATTTACCAACGTGATGGCGCTTCCGCTGGAGGCCGCAAGCGGTGAAGACAGCAGGCCGGGGCCACCCGCGGGTATGAGCATCGAAAAGATCGGGCACGAGCAGATCGATCTCTGGACGCTTACGGTGACGCAGGGATTCTCGGAACATTTTCCGGTGGCGGAGGAAATTCTCGAGGTGATGAAGATGTTCGCACTGGGTCCCAGCGCGGAATGCTATTTGGCACGCATTGACGGGAAAGTGGCTGGAGGAGCGACGCTGGCGATTCGCAACGGGGTGGCCGGGCTCTTCGGAGCGAGCACACTTCTGGCGTTTCGCAATCGCGGAGTGCAGACGGCGCTCTTGCACGCGCGCCTTTCGCGCGCCAGTGGAGCGGGCTGCGACCTCGCCGCTTGCCTTGCGCGGCCGGGCAGCACGTCGCAGCGCAACATCGTGCGGCGAGGATTCTTTGTGCTCTACACGCGCGTGAAGTTTGAGAAAGAGTGTGAATCAGGCAACGTTGCCAAGTAGGGCCGCAGCGTGCGCCTCCACAAAAAATGTTCAGTGGGTGATGCGCTTGCGGATGAAGTCGATGATGTCTTGCGTGGAGGTGCCGGGAAGAAAGATTTCGGCGATGCCCGCCTTCTTCAAAGGCGGGATATCCGCTTCAGGGATAATGCCGCCGACGAGAACGGTGACGTCGTGCATGCCTTTCTCGCGCAGCAGGTTCATCAATTGGGGGCAGATGGTGTTGTGGGCGCCGGAGAGAATCGAGAGGCCGATGACGTCGACGTCTTCCTGAACTGCCGCGGTGGCGATCATTTCCGGGGTTTGCCGCAAGCCGGTGTAGATAACTTCCATGCCGGCGTCGCGCAGGGCCCGCGCAATAATTTTCGCACCGCGGTCGTGCCCATCTAGCCCCGGCTTCGCAATCAGCACTCGAATCTTCTTCTCGGGCATTCTCCGTGTCCTCTGTGTCCAATCTTTGTGTGCTCTGTGTTAGATATCTTTTCTTCTCTGTCTTGGCTTAAATGATATATCGCTTTATTCCGTCCTTCAGGACCTTTACACTAAAGTTGATCAGGAGACCCAAGCGGTGTCCTGACAGCCGCAAATAAGTAAGCATGACCGGCTCGTGAATCGGGGCAAAGCCGTCAATGGACTTAAGTTCGACAACAACCCTGCCTTCTACAAGTAAGTCAATTCTATAGCCACATTCGAGTTTTACATCCTTGTAAACTACCGGTACAGGTTTCTGACGTTCCACTCTCAAGTGTCGCAAGGCGAGTTCTTTGGACAAACATTCTTCGTAAGCCGATTCCAGAAGTCCGGGACCAAGAAGACGATGCACTTCAATAGCCGCACCGATTACCTCATGCGTGATTTCATTGTCGGTCATGAAGGACGGAATTTAACACAGAGCACACAGAGGAAGGAGCACAGAGTTCACAGAGAATCCGCGTGCGCTCCCGTGCAGCATCAAAAGGTCTAAGTGATGGCGACTTCTTCGTAGGTGCCGAAGACGTCGCGCAGGGCGTCGCAGATTTCGCCGAGAGTGGCGTAGGATTTCACGGCATCGAAGATGAAAGGCATGAGGTTGTCGTGGCCTTTGGCGGCGGTGCGCAAGGCGTTCAGGCGGCGGGTGACTTCGTCCGTTGACCGATCGGTGCGGAGCTTAGTGAGCCGCTCGGCCTGGCGATGCGCCACAGATTCGTCGATCTGCAAAGTATCCAGCGGTTTTTCTTCGGAGACGAAATCGTTTACGCCGACCATGATCTTTTCTTTCTTGTCGAGAGCCATCTGGTAGCGGTAGGAAGCTTCAGCGATTTCGCGCTGCGGGTAGCTGCGTTCGATGGCCGCGACCATGCCGCCCATGGCATCGATTCTCTCGATATATTCCCACGCGCCGCGTTCGACTTCGTTGGTCAGCGATTCGACAAAATAGGAACCGCCCAGCGGGTCGGCGGTATTTGTCACGCCGGTTTCGTGCGCGATGATCTGCTGCGTGCGCAGTGCAATCGTGGCCGCGAATTCCGTCGGCAGCGCCCAGGCCTCGTCCAGCGAATTGGTGTGCAGCGATTGCGTGCCGCCGAGCACGGCAGCCAGCGCCTGAATGGCCGTGCGCACCACGTTGTTGTACGGCTGCTGCGCGGTCAGCGAGCAGCCGGCCGTCTGCGTGTGGAAGCGCAGCGCCCACGACCGCGGATTCTTTGACTTATATCGTTCGACCATCGCTTTGTGCCAGATGCGCCGCGCCGCACGGTACTTGGCGATTTCTTCGAAGAAATCGCTGTGGGCGTTGAAGAAGAAGGAGAGCTGCGGGACAAATTCATCGACGTCCAAGCCGCGCCGCATTCCCCATTCGACGTATTCGAGGCCGTCGCGCAGGGTGAACGCCAATTCCTGAATCGCCGTCGAGCCCGCTTCGCGGATGTGATATCCGCTGATGGAAATGGGGTTGAACTTCGGCGTGTTCTTTACGCCGAATTCGAACGTGTCGATCACCAGCCGCATGGAAGGTTCCGGCGGATAGATGTACTCCTTTTGCGCGATGTATTCCTTCAGGATGTCGTTTTGCAGCGTGCCGGAAAGCTTCTTCCAATCCGCGCCCTGTTTTTCCGCTACCGCGAGATACATGGCCCAGATCACCGCGGCGGGTGAATTGATGGTCATGGAAGTCGTTACATTGGCGAGCGGAATTTTGTCGAACAAAACTTCCATATCCGCGAGCGAGCTGATGGCCACACCGCACTTGCCGACTTCGCCTTCGGAGAGCGCGTGATCGGAGTCGTACCCCATCAACGTGGGCAGGTCGAAGGCGGTGGAAAGGCCGGTCTGCCCTTGCGCGAGGAGATAGCGGAAGCGTTGGTTGGTGTCCTCGGCGGTTCCAAAGCCTGCGAACTGACGCATGGTCCACAGCCGCCCGCGATGCATGGTGGAATGAATTCCGCGTGTATAAGGCGGCTCACCGGGAAAGCCGAGCTCGCGTTCCGCGTCCCAGTCGGGAAGATCCGCCTGGGTGTACAGCCTGCGAATGGGATGGCCGGAAATCGTCGTGAATTCCGCCTGCCGCTCGGGATTTTTCTCGAGGGTGGGCTGGAGTGTGTTCTTTTCCCAGGCTTGCTCATTGGCGGAGGGCTTGCGATGGGCGGAAGAAGTCTCTGCCGGGGGTGCGGTTTGCGTGGTGCCCTTGGACTGTTCGCTCATGCGCATCGCTCCCGGGGACAGATTCAGACCACCTTACAAAATGGTGCAGAATTCAATGCTATTCGAAAGGTACGACAGGGGCAAGAGCGGCGTGGCAGCAACGAGGGGAAGAGGCAAATAGTGAAAACGCAATGTGGGCGAAGGAAAAGGCCGGCCCGGGGATGTCCACCCAAGCCGGCCTGAAGCAGGTGCGCTTTCGTCACTTCTGGCCGGAGTTGGAGAAGAGCTTTTCCGTTCCCACCACTTTGCCGTGCAACGTGCCGGGGATGAGTGTTTCGCGATCGACGTCGCCGGTTTTTCCATCAGCAATCGTTACGCGGTTGACTTCCAGCGTTCTTCCCACCGCGCGCTCGTAATTCGCCTTGGCTTCCACGAGGTCCGCCAGAGCGCGAAGCTCCGTGCCCTGGGCGGAGATGAGGTCGCGCTGCGTTTGAATGACGAGGTAAACGGTGGAGGCGCCGAGCTGGTACTTCTTTTGTTCGGCATCGAACGT
>JBGQCW010000166.1:0-5154 GCA_041495565.1 Candidatus Acidiferrum sp. | reverse complement strand
GACGGTCAAACCCTTGGACTCGGTGCGGCCGGAAAGCTTGTCGATTTCGCGCTGGTGGAGCAGAAGTTTGCGCGAACCGAGGGGCTCATGGTTCCATGGGCCTCCCGGTAAGTACTGTGCAATGTGCGCGTTAACAAGCCACGCGCCATTCGACTTGAAATCGATGTAGGCATCGCGAATATTGGCCTTGCCTTCGCGGAGGGCCTTCACTTCGGTGCCATGGAGGACCAGTCCGGCCTCATGTTTCTCAAGAATATGGTAGTTATAGGAGGCGGCGCGGTTCTGCGCGACGATCTGCTCGCCGGACTTTGCGGACTTCGCGGACTTCTTTGCAGGCTTAGCCACCACTCCCCATCATAACTGGAGTGCTAAATCTTAACTACACCCTATTAGCCGATGCAAGACAGCCAACCTTACCCTCCTTGCCGGGCCTCTAAACCGAATGTTAGACTGCATGGGCTTCGTGTCGAGGCCTCGGAGAGTGCATGCGCCGTTGGGGAAGCCTATTTCTATCTGTCGGTTTCGGACTGCTCGCTGCGGGCTGCCCGAAAGGGAACACGCAATTTAATCAAGGGAGGAAGGCCGAGACCCTCCAAGACTACGACGCCGCTCTTGCCTTCTACCAGAAGGCCCTCGCGGCCGACCCCTACAACGCCAATTATAAAATTAAGCTGAACCAGATTCGTTTCGAAGCGGGCGAACTGCACGTCAAGCAGGGTCTGGCGCTGCGGAAGAAGGGCGATCTTCAGGGTGCTGCGGGTGAATTCCAAAGGGCGCAGGCCATCGATGCTTCGAGCCCTATTGCGGAACAGGAGCTGCGGAAAACGGTTGAGATAATCGCAGAGAAGAACCGCGAGACGGACGCCGCTGCCGAGCCGCTTGCTGATCCCGACCAACCAACGTTGGCGGCCATGCCCCCGGAGATCAAGCCGCTTTCCCACGCTCCCATCAACCTGAAGATGTCAAATGATGCGAAAATCGTTTTCGACACCATCGGAAAACTGGCGGGGCTGACGGTGATTTATGACCCGGACTTTCCTGCCCGGCGAATCACGACGGAATTGAACAATGTGACGCTGGAGCAAGCATTGGATATCGTTTCATTGGAAAGCAAGTCGTTCTGGAAGCCGGTCACGGAAAACATCATCTTCGTGATTCCCGACCAGCCGCAGAAGCGACGCGACTACGAAGAACAGGTGATCAAAACGTTTTATCTTTCGAACACAGTACAACCGCAGGACTTGACCGAAATCGTGACTGGACTGCGGCAATTGCTGGACCTGAAGCGCATTCAGCAGCTCAACTCGCAGAACGCCATCATCGTGCGGGACACGCCGGATAAGCTGTTGCTCGCGAAAAAGATGATTGACGATATTGATAAGGCCAAGCCTGAAGTTGTGATTCAGGTGGAAGTGCTGCAGGCGCGGACGGATCGCTTGCGGGATCTTGGCGTGCTACCCGGACAGCAGGCATCCGTTGCGTTCTCGCCGAACGGCACAACTACCACGACAGGTGGTACGACGACAAGCAATCCCCTCACACTGAACAATTTGAAGCATCTCGCTACCAAGGACTACAGCGTCACACTGCCGGGTGCGATAGCGAATGCGGTTTTGACCGACACGTACACAAAGATTCTTCAGAACCCGGAAATTCGCTCCGTCGACGGGCAACTGGCGAAGCTGCGCGTCGGCGATCGCGTCCCTGTGGCCACCGGCAGCTTCCAGGCCGGCGTGGGCGTTGGCTCGACAGGCGGTGCAGGATTCGTCAACCCGCTCGTCAATACACAATTTACGTATCTGGATGTCGGCGTAAACGTGGACATCACGCCTCGCGTTCACCCAAATCATGAAGTCAGTTTAAAAGTAAAAGTTGAAGTTTCCTCGGTGACCGGCACATCTACGATCGGCGGCATTCAACAGCCGATTATCAGCCAGCGCACGATGGACAATGACATTCGCCTGAAAGAAGGCGAGGCCAGTATCCTCGGCGGACTGTTCGAACGCACGGACACGAAGACGCTCAATGGCTGGCCGGGCCTGGCGAAGATTCCTTTCCTGCGCTATCTCTTCTCCGAGGACAAGACAGATCATCAAGAAAACGAAGTCTTGATCGTGCTGATTCCCCGGATCGTCCGAATGCCGGAGTGGACGAAGGCGAATTTGAGATCGCTCTATTCGGGGTCCGAGACGAACGTGCAAGTGAAGCGCGAGAGCGACATTCGCGCTCCATCCACGCAGCCCCCCGCACCCGCTCAGCAACCGCAGTTGAATCAAAATCCGCCGCCGGCGACTCCGACACCAAACGCGCCCGGAGCCGCGCAGAGTCAGGCTGCGAAGATCCGATTTGAACCACAGGCGCTGTCATTGAAGGCCGGGCAAACTGCGACAATTGGAGTTGTGGTCGAGAATGTGAGCGACTTATTCTCGATTCCGCTGTTGTTGCAATACAACCCCGCGGTGATCAGCGTGGAAGAAGTGCAGCATGGCGGGTTTCTTTCCGGCGGCACGCAGGAAATCGCCATCGTGCAACGCGTGGACAAAGAGCACGGCCAAGCCATCATCTCCTCGACGCGCCAGCCGAACACGCCGGGTGTGAGTGGCAGCGGAACGTTGATCGGCATCGTCATCAAGGCACTGGCGCCGGGCTCATCGAACCTGTCGATCGTGCAGGTGAACGCGAAAGATTCGCAGCAAAAACTGATACCGCTGGTAACCAGCGAGGCGACGCTGCAAGTCCAGCCGTAGCGGAATCGATCTAACGATGTTGCGCAACATTCGATCCCAGGGACGATCTGACGGGCGATTTCGCAGGCGAATCATCCGGCGGCGATTTCTGTCCGAAGCGGGCATGACGCTTCTCGAGTTGATCATTGCCTGCTCGATTCTACTCATTCTGTCTTCCGCCGCTCTGCCTATCGCTAAGTACACGATCATTCGACAGAGGGAAGCGGAGCTTCGCCGCGATCTGCGTGAGATGAAGGACGCGATTGACCGCTACAAAGACACGGCGGACCGGAACCAGATTCGCGTTGAAATCGGGAGCGAAGGCTATCCGCCAGACCTGGAGACGCTGGTCAAGGGCGTGCAGCTTGGCGCCGGGAGCGACCGGAAAATTCGTTTTTTGCGAAAGATTCCCGTTGATCCCATGACCGGACGGGCCGAATGGGGCCTGCGTGCCGTTCAGGATGATCCCGATTCGACGAGCTGGGGCGGGAAAAACGTGTTCGACGTATACTCGAAGTCAACGGGTACAGCGCTGGATGGAACGAAATATTCGGATTGGTAGTTGGAATTAGGATTCGCCATGAAACTTCTGCCGCAGAGTCAGATTGAAAGACCATTGCTGAAGAGATGCAGTCGCCGCCAGCTCGCGGCGGGATTTACGCTCATCGAGTTGATGATCGTGATTTCGATCATCATGATCTTGGTTGGTATCGCGGCAGTGCAATACCAAAAGTCTGTGCAGCGGGCGCGTGAAGCGACGTTGAAACAGGACCTCCAGGCCATGCGCCAGTCCATCGACAACTACACGCTCGACAAGCAGGCCGCGCCGCAATCCCTCGAAGATTTGGCTCAGGCGGGTTACCTCCGGATGGTTCCGAAGGACCCGATGACCGGCGCAGCAGACTGGGACCTGCAATTCGATAGCGTGGTGCTGAGTCCGGATCAGTCAGGCACGGGACTGGTTGACGTGCATTCCCATTCCGGCTCGACCTCGCCCTTCGAAGGAACGCCGTACAATCAGTGGTAGTTCACGCTCTCCAAGTCTGAAAAAACAATCTGCAACTTTGCACGCGGCTTCCGTAGGTTTGACGGAACCGTATGCGTCCGTTATAGTGGTTATGCGGGGTGGAGCAGCCTGGTAGCTCGTCGGGCTCATAACCCGAAGGTCGTCAGTTCAAATCTGACCCCCGCAACCAATTTTCCAGTTTAGATACAACGGCTTAGGAGACTCCACTCCTGAGCCGTTTTCCTTTTTATGTCCATCTACGTCCAATTGGCGTCCAGTTGCGTCCACTACTCCCCACACAGCATTGCCCAGTTGAGCCGCAACCCGCTTTCCGTCTTCGCCGATCACATGCGTGTAAACCGATTCCGCGACCGGCGAACCATCGGCGTGGCCGAGCTTCTCTTGACGCAATTTCAGAGGAACACCGAAACTACTCAGCAGCGTAGCGTTCCCGTGACGGAGAATGCAGAAGCCGTCGCCGCGGGCACCTTGATACCGAGTGCTTTGAGCAACGGCTTAAACTTCCGTTTGAGAAGCAAGTTTTGGTCCCACGGGGTTTCATTGACACGCACGATATCTTGAGAACGCCAAAACCCGATCCATGGTCTAGATACTTTGGGTCAAGCGAATGTTCTCGGACTCACTCCTGGCTCGGTGCGACTTCAAACGCTCGAACGACAAAACGGTTGGGGGCTGGCCCGACATAGTCGAAGGGGAAACACGTGACCAGGGTTAACTCCCGCCTATTAGAAGGCCTTAAGACCTCAGTGTCCGACGGCGAAACGACACTCGTCGATTCCACCTGATACTGAAATGTTCCTCCGCTGAAGGTATGCAGAGTAATGACGTCTCCTGCGCGAATATGACGAAGGGGGCGGAAGAAAGTGTCGCGATGTCCTGCGAGTGCGACGTTGCCCCATTCTCCCGGCATTGGTGTTTCGGGAAGATGGCCAACCCCTCGACGCAAAAGCTCAGGAGAATCGCCGTGAAGAATGACAGCTCTGAGTGCCAGGCTCGGTATCTCAATCTGGCCGACGACTTCACCGATAGTCAGAAGGTGTGGTTCGGCAAGAGGAGCGTGATAATTGAATTTGCGCAGTTCAACCGCTTGATAGACTTCGCCGTCCGCAATGATGTAACCGGCATAGCTGGCGGCGACGATACCCACCAGAAGAAAAAAGTACGAGACGCGATGAAGAGTAGACAGGACGAATCTGCGTGCGCTCGCTGGAGTGCGATTTGGGGCATTCATCGCCCACCTACGCCAGGTCGCGATGGTGACGCCTTTCCAGCAGGCGCTAAGTATCCCGCTCGGGTTCGCACGCGAAGCCGGCCCCGGCCCGGGGCATCCACTCTCACCGCAATCTTCCTGAATGAATTCCCGCTTAGCTCCTTCTCTGGCGCGTACCCCAGCGTGTATTG
>JBGQCW010000165.1:0-5160 GCA_041495565.1 Candidatus Acidiferrum sp. | reverse complement strand
GAGCAAGCCAGTCTCGAAGTCGAAAACCAGATTGCGAACGATTGGTTCTTTTCCGTCGGCTATCAATACGTGCACGGCGCAAAACTCCCCGTCTACAGCAGCATTAACGGGACGCCCGCAGGCAATCTTCCCAGCGGCCCGCAGGCTTTCGTACCGACAGACCCTAACTTTGGCTTCGCCTTGCTCGTGGCGCCGATTGGCTGGTCGATTTATAACGGCGGGACCATGAGTTTGCGCAAGAATTTCACTCACCACTACAGCATCCTCGCCAACTACACGTATTCAAAATCCATGGACATCTCGACTGACGTCCAGCTTGGCAACACGCCCTACAATTACTTGAATCCCGGTCTCGACCGCGCGCGCGGCGACAACGACATTAAGCATCGTTTCACGCTCGCGCTTCTCACCGAAACTCCCAAAGACTGGAACGCCCTTCTCCGGGATTTTAAGTTCTCCGTGCTCAATACCATGGAGAGCAGCCGAGCCTACACCATCTTTGCCGGCTTCGACGTGAACGGCGACATCTACCCCTTCTCGGACCGTGTCGGCAACATTGGCCGCAACACCTACAATGGGGATCCTTCTTACACTACGGACATCCGCCTCCAGCGCATATTCCCTCTCGGCGAACGTTTCAAGGGTGAAGCTAGCCTCGAAGTGTTCAACCTGTTCAACCGAGCCAACGTCGTGGACATCGACCATGTCTACGGCGCGCCGACTTTCCTCGGCCCTGTGCCGCGGTCTTTCGGAGACGGCGTGACCAGTCCGGCCAATCCCACGTTCGGTACTCCGAAATTCGTCGCGCCGGCGCGGCAAATCCAGTTGTCGTTCCGCGTTAACTTCTAGTGCGTTTTTCGGCTATCACATTTCAAGAAGCTGGCTCGGGCCACGATGAGTGGTTTGAGCCAGCTTCAGGATCTTCTACATGATCAAGCCATTCACCGCGGTCGGACTCGTACCGACAATTCGTGGAATTCGCTCCCGCAAGGACATCAAAATCAACCTCGAGCACTTGAAACATCTCACCAAAGCCGCCAATTGGCTTTCCGGGCTGAGTCTTCCTGTGCGGCTGCTGGCGATCCCGGAGGGCGCGCTGCAAGCCTTTAATGACGAAGTGCTCGATCTCGACCATGCCAAGTTCGCACGGGAGTGCGCCATTGACATTCCCGGCGAGGAGACCGAGGAGATCGGAAAGCTGGCGCGCGAATGGGATTGCTTCATCATGGCGCAGGCTAAGGCGCGCCATCCCGATTGGAAGGATCGTTTTTTCAACGTTGGGTTCATCATCAATCCCAAGGGCGAAATTATTCTCCAGCACTACAAAGTCTCCCCCCTTTGGCCCGTTGAACATTCCGTGTGCCCGCATGACATTTACGATTGGTGGATCGAAAAATACGGCCGTAATCTCCAGGCTTTCTGGCCCGTCGTGGACACCGAAATCGGCCGCATGGGCATCATGATGGCCAATGAAGGCTCCTATCCGGAAAACGCCCGCGCCCTCGCCATGAACGGCGCGGAAATTGTCTACCGCGCGTCTTATCCCCACCCCGGCACCGGCAACGACTATTTTGAAATACAGAGCGCCGCCCGCGCCCTTGACAACAACATGTACATCGTCGCTCCCAACGTCGGCACGTATTATCTTTTTCCTGAAGAAACCACTCCCATAGACACCTTTGGCGGGCACTCCTACATCTTCAATTACAAGGGGCAGAAGGTCGGCAAGCTCGAATACAGCGGTGGCTCCAGCTACGTCGCCGGAGTCATCGACGTCGAAGCCCTGCGCGACCACCGCGCACGCGCCAAGTGGGACAACTGGATGAAGGATCTCCGTACTGAGTTGTACCAAATCGTGTACGAGAAACCGATTTATCCGAAAAACCTCTACCTGAAACGCGAACCGATGAAGCACGCCGAGTACCACGAAAAAGTTACAAAGAAACAGATTGAATTGATGCACGAGCGCGATATTTGGAAGAAGCCCGAGCGGTAGTAAAACTTTTTTCGCCTCCGGCAGGTTTTGCTCTCCAGCCCCGCGTCGCGCAAGCGCCTTACTGCAACTGCATCAGGCCCGGCTAAGTCTTCGCTATGACGGACTCATTCGACGCCATCTTCGTCGGCAGCGGGATCAACTCCCTAGTGGGTGGAGCCCTTCTAGCCAAGGCCGGATGGAAGGTTTGTGTCCTCGAACGCAATTCCTGGTTTGGCGGCAATATCCGTACCGCCGAGATCACCGAGCCCGGCTTTATTCATGATGTCTATTCCGCCTGGCATCCTCTCTTCACCGGCTCCGAAGCCTATCGCATCCTCAAGAAAGACCTCGAAGCCCGCGGCCTTGAATATCTGAACACAGAATATCCCACGGCAACGCTCTTTCCGGACGGCAGCGCCTCATTTCTATCCACTTCTCAAGCTGCCAACGTCGAAGAGTTCGAACGCCTGGCCCCAGGCGACGGTCCCGCCTGGGCGCGCAGGGTCGAGAGTTTTCTGGGCAAAGCCGATTTAGCTTTTGGCCTCTTGGGCACTGAACTCTGGTCCTGGGAGGGCGCGCGCCTGGTAGCCAAGTGGTTCCGTCGCCTGAAGGTGCGCGGGTCGCTCGAGTTCAGCGCGGAAATGTTGAGCACCAGCCGCGATTGGCTCACCGACACGTTTCGCTCCCCGAAGATTCACGGCCTGTTTGCACCCTGGGTTCTTCATACTGGACTGGGGCCGGACAGTGCAGCCTCGGGTTTCATGAACGAGCTCATCGCCGTGGCCCTCCAGTTGGGCGGCATGCCGGTCCCCAAAGGCGGCGGGGCGCGCCTTGCCGATGCCCTCGCAAGACTCATCCGGGATTCGGGCGGCACTTTGGAAGCCGATTCTCACGTCGAGCGTGTCGAGGTGAAGAACGACCGTGCGGTAGGCGTCCGCGTCCGAGGGAATGTCATCACCGCGCGCCGCGCCGTCATCTGTAATGTCACTCCACATCAGCTGTACCTCAATCTTCTGGATGCGAGTGCTATCCCCGATTGGGTCGTCGCCAACACGAAGCGTTTTCGCTATGGCCGCGGCGATATGCAGATCCATCTTGCCCTTTCCGAGCCTCCGCGCTGGCCCGGTAGCGACGCTCGCTTCGCGCGAACCGCGATCTTGCACGTTTGTGAGGGGCTCAACGGCGTTTCGCGTGCCGTCAACGAAGCGGAACGCGGCCTATTGCCCGCCGATCCTACCGTGGTCCTCGGTCAGCCCGCAGCGGTTGACCCATCACGCTGCCCAAAAGGTTCCTGGATCTTCTGGATTCAACTCCAAGAGCTCCCGAGTCGGCCTTTGGGTGATGCCGCTGGCGAGCTCGACACGGCAAATGGTGAATGGACGGAATCACTCCGGGAACGCTTCGCCGACCGCGTGATTCGAAAGCTCGAGCGCCAAATCCCAAATCTCGCTGCAGCCATTCGAAAACGCGTCGTGATCTCACCGGCCGACCTGGCCGCGGCAAACATCAACTTGGTCGGCGGGGATCCTTACGCCGGTTCCTGCGCTCCCAACCAATTCTTCCTCTGGCGCCCGCTCCCCGGCCTCCCGACCCATCGCACCACGGTCAGTCACCTCTACCATATCGGCGCCTCAACTCATCCCGGACCGGGACTGCACGGCGCTTCCGGTGTTCTCGTCGCCAAAGCCTTGCTCGGCCGCTCAACATTCGCGCGCCTGTCATCGCCCTCGTAACGTGTTCTGTACGGCCGTAGTCGCGCTCTGATTCACGATACGCCCATATCTCGTGCCCACTTCCGGAAACGCAAATGCGTGCGCTGAACACAGCCGCATAGGCCTTGTTCGCTTGAAGTTATCTCATAAACACTTTCAACGCGCTGAGCGCTTGAAACTTATGGCCAATGGCGCAAATCGAGAGCATGGACCTCACCGGCGTCCAGTGGGCGGTTCTCGAAGCGCTTTTCCTTCCGAAGCGGCGGCAAGATGAGAGGGGACAGAATGTTTTTTTATCGCTGCCCAGAGCTGAGCTCACGCGATCCCGAGCTTGGCTCTCCCTAGTCTTCCAGGGTTGGCAGGGTCTTTAGAACTTCCGTCGCCTTGGGCCGATTGATAACCGGATCGTCCTTGCGGATTTTTCCGTCGCGGAAGACCAGCACCCGTTTAGCGAACTGCGCGATGTCGTGCTCGTGCGTAACCAGCACGATCGTTAATCCATTGTCATTCAGGTGCTGAAAGACCTCCATGATCTCGACCGAGGTGCGGCTGTCGAGATTGCCAGTGGGCTCGTCGGCCAGCAGGATCGATGGGTGGTTCACCAGAGCGCGTGCGACCGCGACCCGCTGTTGTTGTCCCCCGGACATCTGCGAGGGGAAGTGCTGCGCGCGGTCGGCGAGCCCGACCATCGCAAGAGCCTCTGCGGCACGTTTCCCCCGCTCTGCTTTATCGATCTTTGCGTACAGCGTAGGCAGCTCCGTATTTTCAAGCGCCGTCGTGCGTGACAGCAAATTGAAGCCCTGGAAAACAAATCCGATTTTCTGGTTGCGGATCAATGCCAGCGCCTTCTTGTCGTGCTGGGAAACGTCGATACCCTCGAGCAGGTATCGCCCCGAACTCGGGCGGTCGAGACACCCCAGTATATTCATGAAGGTCGATTTGCCGCTTCCGCTCGCCCCCATGATGGCCACGAACTCTCCCTGCTCAATCACAACGCTGACACCGCGTAGCGCATGCACGCGTGTTTCGCCAAGATCGTAGTACTTGTGGACGTCTTCCACGCGGATGACGGCATTTCCTGTGGAGGCCGTCGTCACATCTTGAGTTTGGTTAATGGCCGGCATTGAATCGATGTTTGACATAGGGCAGTTTCATGACCCGCGGAGCATTAGCGCCTTATCCCCGTGCTTCCCGGAGTCTGCGCTTTCGGCATCACGGAGCGAATAATGAGTTCGTCTCCTTCCTTCAGTTCCCCTTTGATAAGGACGGTCACTTCCGTATAAGAATGGTCGGTTATTCCCAGTGAAACCTTGACCGGCTCCATGGTGTTATCCGCACGCAGCTTCCATACGACCGCATTCTCTGCTCTCGGAGCACGCGGCAAATTTTGGGTCCCCCCGCCGGCCTGCGCACTGCGTTCGGGTGCAGCAGGATCATCACCGGCTCGTTGTCTTTCACCTGTTTCGATCCCGT
>JBGQCW010000164.1:0-5179 GCA_041495565.1 Candidatus Acidiferrum sp. | reverse complement strand
TCACCCACCCGTTTCTTGATCGCCTGCACCGTCTCCAGGACAGACGACCCCTTGATTTGCACCATAAAGATCCTTTTCGTTTACGGGTGAAGTGTATCCAGGATTTCCGTTGTGAATTCCGAGGCAGGTTGGATTGTACACTGGCTGGCCTTCGTTCGGTGGGTTGTATCCACTCTTGCCAGCCGGGCCTGCTCTCACGGGCTGCCTGGAATGCCATCCCACTTCCCTCCTTTGCGCCGCTCGCTTCCGCCTGCCGCTGTCGACTTTCCCTGCTTCGTTCCGTAGACTCGACTGATGCTCACCGCGCGAGCGCGCGAGCGCGGTTTGCGAGGAGATTCCGCCGCAAGTTGAAGAGTGAGCTGCTGCCGAAGAAATGAGATCTGATCGTTTTATTTCCGTCGCAGTGATAGTCGTGCTGGTTCTTGCCTTAAATTCCAGCTTGATTGCCGCCGAAAAAACGCTCTGGAAGCCGGTCGCTTTCGCCATTGTGAAATTCAATGACGAAGCGCCGAAATCCTGGAACATCTATCACACGGAGAAAAAGGGTCTGCTGCTGGTGCACCTCTGGAAGCGCTACCTGCTTCTCGACATGAGAGAGCAAGAGGTTTACGAGATCGATCCGCAAACGGTGAAGCCGCATGGCGAAGACGTGGAGTGGTCCACCGCCGACACCCCCGATCAGCCGCTCGAAATATACGAATGGAAGGAACGCAACGTCGGACAGTTGGAACGCGTGACCTTCCGCCTCGGCAAGGACGGTCACATCCTCGAACTGCAAATCCCCCTGAAGCCCGACGGCAAGCCGGCCTATTGAACGGCAGCTTGTAGCCCGCAGTTCACAGTCCCTATTCCCTATTTTCCCGTTTCCAGTTTTCAGTGGCGGTAGACGCCGTAATACCAGGGGATACCGAGCGCACCTGGCTCCACGCCGACAACGACGGAATCACCTGCGCGAAAACGATCGAAATCGTCGGCATCCACGGCCAGTCGCTCGTAGTTCTGTCCATCGCGCCAAGAGTGCACGAAGAGGCGGCGCGTGCCGCGGACAATTCCCGGCATGTTGTAGCGTCCGTCCACCGTGGTGGGATGGTAGGTCACGTTCTTGGGTGAGTCCAATTTCCCGTTAAGGAACAGCGCGGCGGCGAGAAGTAACGGCAGCGGAATGAATCCGGCATAGATTCGCTTCAGCACTTCGAGTTCCTGGCGATTGCGCGCTCTCCGGTCGAGCACGACGGCCACGGCCAGCGCGATAAAGAAGATCACGCCGAAGAACACCAGCATCAAGTCCAGGTCGAGCGGCGGATAGATCTGGCTGATGTACGGAAACGCCAGCGACCCCGCAAGAAAGACTGCCGTGCGCTTGAGGAAACGCCGCCGGAACATGACCTCCGCGGCCGCGGAAGTCAGGCCGCAGGCGGAACACTGATCCGCCGTTCGCTCCGAACCGCAATCAAGGCAGCGTGTCATCGCGTCTAGTATAAAACGGCATTAAGTCCCGGTGGTGGAGAGTGAGGAAAGAAGGTCCTGGTACACCTTCTGGCTTTCGGATTCGGAGAGAGCGACCGAAACGCCCATGCCCCGTCCCGGCTCGATGCGCTTCACGGAACAATCGAGCTTCAGGGGATGGTCGAGATTCAACTGCGCGGTAAAACCCGCACCAATCCACAGCGGATCGACGGCTTCGATGAACATTCCATTGGCGCTGATATCGCGCGTGCGTGCACGCAGGACCGCGGAACCCCATTCGATCTCGAGGTCGGCGCGGAACGAGTAACGTGGTGCCCAGCGGCGTTCGAGACGCCGGGACGAATGATCCCCACTGCCCATAAGTCTGCTGCAACCCCCTGCCAGGGATTACGTGCCGCGGCGCCAGGGCGAAATCGCCGTTCCTTTGTTCCCAGCATACCCTTTCTTCCGCCACAACTCATACGACGCCGGAAGAGAATGTTTTGTTCCCGGCAATGCAAATTTTGACGCGTCAGCCGTTGGAACGCCGCGCACACCCCGTCAAGATGGAAAAACGAAGCCTACTCCTGCCCGGAAGCTGATCCTGCGCCGGAGATCTCTTGCCTGCTCGCAGCTTTCTTGCGCGAGCGCGTGCGGCGCTGCACTTCAGCTTGTAAGTATTTTCTGAGGCTCTTGGGAACGATTCCGGGCGCGGCAAGTTCGCGGAGGTCGGAGACGGTGAGTTCCGGCAGGTAGGCGAGAACGGTCGCAAGGGGAGAGGCTGGATGGCGCACGAGTGCGAGGCGGACATTGTAGGTGATGGACCATTTGCGATGCCCGGAGATCGCAGGAATCACCACGGTAGGAATCTTTTCTCTGGACAGCGTTTTCAGGATTTGTGCCTCGGTGACATAGGGATTATCCAGGGCGACGGGAATTACCAGCGCGTGGCCTTCGGCGAGCAGCGCGCCGGCCACGCGGGCGGGTCCGCGGCGCGCCAAAGTGATTTTCTGACCGAGAGGAAGCTGCGGAAGCCGAGCGAGCAATTGATTTTCGGCGTTGCGCTTCACCTCGGCGGTCACACCGGGCGAGAGCGCGATCTGCACAAGGTCCATGAGATACAGATCGTGAAGCAGGCGCAAACCGGTCAGACGCGGCGTGCGTGAATGAAAAGCCAGAGCGCGCTTGACCCGGTAATTCTTCAGCAGATGTTTTCGCCGCGTCACCTCCTCGAGAATTTCTCCTGGGAGATCTCTTCTTCTGAGCAGCAGGCAAAGTTGCGTCTCGTCGAGGGCTGGATTGTCGAGAAGCGCGAGGAGCACGTCCGCGGAAGGATGGTAAAGCAGCACTGCGAGCTCTTCGCCGGTGGCGATGCGTGCCCGTTCGCGATCTGTTGCGACGTCTGACATTTCACTCCCTTGCGGCGCGTGCCGCTGCCTCCGCGGGGGACATTCGCAGCCCGCCGATTCGCGCTTGCGGCAAAACTCGCTTCAACGCCGCATTCACCTGCGCATCAAAAAATGCCGAGCACCCCACCGTTCCTCCCGCCTTCGCAATCAAAATATTCTGGTTGCCGTACTCCATGTGCTCGGCGACGGCATTCACTAGAGAGGATAATTCACCGGCCGCTTGAAGCAAAATCTCACGGGCCGTCATGTCTCCGGCATCGGCCGCAGCAGCGACGATGGGAAATACCGGCGGAAAGATTCCGTCAGGTCGCACGCTGGCGCGCCGTTGCAGTTCCGGCCATGAGGCACAGCAAAGCTGTTCTAGAATTTTCATTCCCAGACTTGAGTCCGCTCCCTGCTCTTCTCGCTCTTTCATCGCTCTCGACACGGCCCGGCTGCCGATGTCATACGCACTGCCGTCGTCACTGTGCAACGGGCCGTGTCCCCCCGTGCGCCAGATTTTTCCTTGCGCATTGCGGCCGATCGCAGCAGACCCGGTTCCCGCGACAAGAACGATCACTGGGCCTTCCCCGGCAGCCGCCAGGGCCATTTCCAAATCCGTAAAAATGCTGACTGCCGTGCCGGGGAATGCTCCTTCCAATGACGCTTGCATCCGCTCCTTCATCTCCGGCTTCCCGGTGCCCGCCAATCCCGCACCCAGCGCAGCGATCGCATTTCGTGCGACCCGAGCTTCTCGCAAAGCGAGATCCACAGCTTTTTCGATTTCACGCGTGGCTGGTTCCACACCAACTCGCGAGGGGTTTGATGGGCCCGCAAAACTACGGGCAAGAATCTTTCCGGCCCGGTCCATCAAAACGCATTCCGTCTTCGTGCCGCCGCCATCAAGACCCAGAACGTAATCCATAGCAAAAGCATACGTGAAAAGAGGCGGGGCGGAATTGAATCTGCGCGAGAAGGTTATGAAAAAACTTGCGGCAAGGCGCAGCGATTCCTTGACGCGGCGGCGGCAGGCCACTATTCTCGACGAACTTTTCCGCGGCACGAGGCGATCGCCGCGGGGATTGCACTCCATGCGTATCCATCCTCTGGACCTGGCGATTGTCATTGCATACCTGCTCGGCGTCACGGCGCTGGGTATGCGTTTCCGACGCGGGCAGCAGGATGTGAAGGATTATTTTCTGGGTGGACGTACGGCTCCGTGGTGGGCGCTGGCGTTCTCCATCGTCGCTACTGAAACCTCAACGCTTACCATCATCGGAACGCCCGCCATCTCCTATGGCGGAAATCTGACTTTCCTTCAATTAGTCTTTGGCTATCTGATCGGCCGCGTGCTCATTGTCCTTCTGCTTCTTCCCGGTTATTTTCGCGGTGAGTTTTTCACCGCCTACGCGCTGATTGAGAAGCGCTTCGGCGAAAAGATGCGAGCAGTAGCGGCGAGCACATTTCTCATCACGCGTGCCATCGCGGAAGGCGTGCGCGTTTCAGCGATTGCACTGGTAGTGAGCGTCGTGCTGGGCACTTCGGAGAGACTGGCCGTCGTCATCGTCATCGCTCTCACAGTCTTGTACACCTTCGAAGGCGGCATGAAGGCCGTAATCTGGACCGACGTGGCGCAACTGCTGCTCTATTTGACCGGAAGCGCGGTGACATTTTTCGTTTTGCTGCACCGGATTCCCGGCGGCTGGAGCGAAGTGGCGCAGGTAGCGGCCATCGCAGGACACAAATTACAGCTTTTCGATTTCTCCTGGAATCTTGCAACCAAATATACGTTCTGGTCCGGCCTGATCGGCGGCGCGTTTCTCACCATGGCCAGCCACGGAACCGACCAAACCATCGTGCAGCGGTTGCTCGCCGCAAAAAGCGAAGGCGACAGCCGCCGGGCGCTTCTGACCAGCGGCGGCGTCGTCCTGATCCAGTTCACGGTGTTTCTGCTGATTGGCGTTCTGCTCTACGTGTTCGCCCAACACACGCCGCTGCTGGCCGCGGGGGAGCGCACGGATCGCATCCTTCCGCTGTTCATCGTAAGAGAAATGCCAATGGGGTTGGCAGGATTGATGATTGCAGCGATTGTGGCCGTGGCCATGTCCAACGCGAGCGGATCGCTGAACTCGCTGGCAGCTTCGAGCGTCCTCGATTTTTCGCGCTTGCGCGGCCGCAATGCAGATCCGCAACGGTTCCTGCGACTCTCGCGCCGCATGACGCTCGTGTGGGGGCTGGTGTTGATGGGCTTCGGCCTCGTGAAGTGGGGCCCGCTTCTGGAAGCCGGTTTGACGGTCGCGTCGCTGCCTTTTGGGAGCCTGCTCGGGCTGTTTCTGCTGGGCACG
>JBGQCW010000163.1:0-5179 GCA_041495565.1 Candidatus Acidiferrum sp. | reverse complement strand
TTGGAGCGTGACGACGAAGATTTTCTCCAGGCCAAACGCATCGGCGAGCGGCTTCAATACCAGGACTAGCCCGGCTGTCGAACAATTGGGATTGGTGACGATAAAGCCGGCGCCGTAGCCGCGATTCTTCTGCTGCTGCGGAATGGCGTCGAGATGCGCGGCGTTCACTTCGGGAATGAGCAAAGGAACGTCGGGGTCCATGCGGTGATTGCGTGAATTGCTGACGACGGGATAGCCGGCGCGCGCGAAATCTTCCTCGACGGGCCCGGCGACGGAAGAATCGAGCGCGGAAAAAACAAAGTCGCAATCGAGAACCGGTTCGACACCTTTGACGGCGAGTTCGCGCGCTGCGGCGGGGATGGGCGCGTCGAGATGCCAGCGGACGGCTTCGGCGTAGGTTTTGCCGGAAGAACGTTCGGAGGCAGCGACTTCGGTTAGCTCAAACCAGGGATGATCGGCGAGGAGACTCACCAGGCGCTGGCCGACGATGCCGGTGGCACCGAGAACACCGGCGCGCCACTTTTTGTGAACGCCACTTACCGGGACGTCTTCCAGTGGCTTCAAGTGCATGTTTTTGGCTCCACGATTCTGAGTTTGTGAATTCACTCCGCACCATCCTGCTGAGCTGTCCCTGACAGGACAGGGACAGATGCCTGGGGCGAACCAATCCGTGTGCCACGAGCTTGCGGATTGAAGGTGTTGCGGACCCAAACGACCATTTCGGTTTCCGCGGCGAGCGGCAAAACTTTGGCATGAAGGACTTTCGCGCCGCTGGCGGCGAGGGCGTGAGCTTCGTCGTAGCTCAACTCGTGCAGGAGCCGCGCTTCGGCGGATTCGTTGGGATTCGCGGTGTAGATGCCGTCCACGTCGGTCCAGATGACGAGTTCGACGGCGTCCACGACGTGAGCGATGATGGCTGCGGAAAAATCGGAGCTGTTACGTCCGAGCGTCGTGATACGTCCGTCGGGCGTGGCACCGATGAATCCGGTAACGACGGGCACGATACCGTCATTGAGCAAGGGAAGAAGAACATCGCGGCCGCGCTGCCTGGTTTGCTCGAGGTGCGGCTGGGCGTCGCGGAAATTGTCGCAGGTGATGACGAAATCCGAAGACGCGACGGGTACCGCAGCGACTCCGGATTTTTCCAGCGCGGCAGCAAAAAGGCGCGCGCTGAAGCGTTCCCCAAAAGAGGCGAGGCGATCGAAAAGCTCGGCGCTGGAGGAGATGCGGCCCTGAGCAGGCACTTCGTAAAGAAGATCGCGGCCGAGGAACTGCAGTTCGCGGCGGACGCGGAGTTCCACTTCTTCCTCAAGCCGGAGATCGCGCAAGACCTCGAGATGGAGTTGCAGAACGAGCTCGGCTTCCCGGCGCGCCTGCGCGAGCTTGCCATCGGCAAGGGCGTGGACGATGGAGAGAAGATGGTCGGTGACGCCCTTCATGGCAGAAACGATGACGGTGACGTTCGAGACGGCTGCGGCACTGCGGACGAGACTCGCAGCGTGGAGCATGTGCTCCGCTCCGAGAAGAGAGCTGCCGCCAAATTTGAAGGCGACGACGTTCAGCGGCCGCGTGCGGACCCCGCCGGCGCGATCATCGCGAACGTCTAACGCGGCGGGGCTGCGTTCCGCTGCTACTTCTTCGTGCACGTTTTCGTGACTCATGACCTGCGCTCCTGTTTTTGCGTGACCGCGACTTCGCCGGGGTCAACATTCCGCTGGAGCGTCTCTGGAGGGGGCTAAAAAGAAGAAACCCACCGCCAGGTTCGCTTCTGGCGGTGGGTTGGAAACTTTTTGCTAGTTCGCTAGCTGTTTCTCCACGCGCCTGAAGCGGAAATAGTCGTCATAGTCGTAGTCGAGGTAGTCGACATGGACAACGTGGACGTAATTCGCTTCGTGGCGATGGACAACATATCCAAAAAAGAATAACACGGGCAGAGAGATCGGGAAAGTGAATAAATCAGGCGAGGCAACACTGTGCTGAAAAGGTTAGGGGGACCGCAAGGGTGGCGCCGGAATTCGACTTCTACGTCGGAAGATGTTCGAAAAGCAAGCTGGAGCAGGTGAGGCCGGATTCGGCTTTTTGGAGTTCGGAGATGTCGAGGGGAGTGACGTGAAAGCCGCGAGCTTCGATGCGTGCGCGTGTGCGCGGGAAGGAAGCGGGGAAAATGATGGTGTCGCCGAAGGCGAGGGCGTTGGCGGCGTGCGGCTCGGCGGGGTCGACATCGATCCAGGCGTAGCCCGCGAATAGGGCGGTGTCAAACCAAGTGCGATTGGCGAGGAGCGTATTGTGGCCGATGCAGGTGACAGCGGACTTGAGGTGCAGGCATCCGGTGACGGGAACGGCGATGACTTGATAGTTGTGCGGAGCAAGGATGGCGGCGAGCTGGCGGATGCCTTCGGCGTTGCTGCGTTTGGTGAGACCAACGAAGAGTTTCCGGCCGATGCGAAGAACGTCGCCGCCTTCGAGAGTGCCGGGAAGCGAGACGTATTCGAGCTTTCGAAAGCGGGAGAGCGCTTTAGCGAGAGAAGAGGCTTCGGGGCGGCGAGAGTCCGTGCCGAGCGGCAGGATGACGGCCAGCTCATCGAGAACGATGGCGGGGTCTTCGACGAACATGGAGTCTGGGAGCGCAGGCTCGGCAGGGAGAGAGAGGACGCGGGCGCCCAGTTTTTCCAGAAGCTTTTCGTAAGCGTGGTGCTGCTCCTGGACTTTTGCAAGATCGATGGGCCGGCGATCGATGAAAGAGATTTCGCAATTGACGATGGCCGGACTAACGGCGCGCGTGATGGCGGTGAGCATGGGAAGCAATGGAGTTTACACGAGATTCTCTTGAGAGACTGCGAAGGAGTGTATAGACTCGCCAGCGAATTTGAGCGAGGGAGCAAGTCGTATGGTGATTTGGAACAAGGTTGCAGGCGGACTCCTGGCAAGCGTGCTGGCTTTTGGCGGACCGTGTGCGGCGAACGGGAGCGGCGCCGACGACAAGAAAACGGCGGCGGTGGACGAAGTTTTCTCGGACTTGACGAAAGCGGGCTCACCGGGATGCGCGCTGGGCGTCTACCGCGACGGAAAGATCGTTTATGCGAACGGATATGGGCTCGCGAACCTCGAAGAAAACGCGGCGATCACACCGCAGAGCGTGCTCGATATCGGATCGACGTCGAAACAGTTCACCGCGGCTAGCATTCTGCTCCTGGAAAAACAGGGGAAGCTTTCCGTCAACGACGACATCCGAAAATACATTCCCGAACTTCCGGACTACGGGCAGAAAATTACGATTTTGCACCTGCTCAACCACACCAGCGGCCTGCGCGATTACCTGACGTTGATGGAACTGGCAGGCATCAACATAGACAGTGTGACGACGGATGAAGATGCGCTGCAGATGATTTTTCGGCAGAAGGCGCTGAATTTTGCGCCGGGAAGCGACTGGCTCTACAGCAACACGGGATTTTTCCTGCTGTCGGTCATTGTGAAGCGAGTGAGCGGGAAAACGCTGCGGGACTTTGCGGCAGAGAACATCTTCACGCCGCTGGAGATGATCCACACGCAGTATCGCGACGATCATACGTCGCTGATTGCGAACCGCGCGATGGCCTATAATGCAAAGGAAAAGGGCGGAGGTTACAGCCTGGATGTTTCCTACTTCGAGCAAACCGGCGATGGCGCGGTTCACACGTCAGTGGAGGACCTGCTGAAGTGGGATGAAAATTTCTACAGCGGGCAGATCGGCGGGAAAGATTTCCTGGCGGAGATCCAGGAACAAGGCAAGCTGAACGACGGCAAAGTGCTGGAGTATGCGAAGGGATTGTTCATCGGTGAGTATCGCGGGTTGCACGCCGTGAGCCACGGGGGGTCGTGGGGCGGATACCGGGCGGAGTTGTTGCGTTTTCCGGAGCAGCACTTTTCGGTGGCGTGTCTGTGTAATCTGGGAAGCGCGAGTCCATCGAATCGTGCGCACCGGGTTGCGGACATCTATTTGGCCAGCCTGATGAAGCCAAAAGAAGAAAAGAAAAAAGAGTCCAAGGATGACGAACGGCAGGAAGCGGAAATTCGACTTACGGAAGAACAGCTTCGCGATTACCTGGGTGATTATTTTAGTGATGAGCTCCGGATAGCCTATCGGCTCGAAGCATCTGACGGTAAGCTGAAACCGAGGATTGGGCAGCCATCCGGGGCATTCGGCAGTTTTGGGAACAGTCCGCAGCAATACCTCCGAGCAATAGGCGCGGACGAGTTCGAACTCGGCAATAGGGGAATCACAGTTCACTTCCGGCGCAATGCAGAGCATCTTGTGACAAGCTTCCTGCTGGATGCGGGGCGGACTCGCGGATTGGTATTTGAGCGTATTTTACCTGGCAAACTTTAGTAGAGGAGCAAAGGTGATGACGGATTCGATGAGGCGTGCGGCCGCGATTCTCCTGGTAATTCTGGGAGCGGCGGCATTGTGGTGGGCAGGGAGCGGGGCGACGACTTCCGCGGCGGCGAACGATGCGATGGTGGCGACGATCGCAGCGGCGCGAGAGCGTGCGGCGGAAAGCGATCCACGGCTGAAGGCTGCGTCGCGCTTCGAAAAGGGCGGATGGATTTACGTTCACCTGGAAGGCGATCCGGGCGCGATGGGATATCAGCACGGGTACCTGCTGGCGCCGGAAATCGAGGATGCGTTTGCGGCGGTGAGCGCGGGGATGATGCGCTCGACGGAGCGCGACTGGGGATTTTTCCGCAAGGCCGCGCACGAGATGCTCTGGCCAAAGATCGACGCCGAATACCAGCAGGAGCTGCAAGGAATCGCCGACGGGCTGCATGCACGGACGGGTTCCAAGCTGGATGTGGACGACATCGTGGCGTTCAACGCGTTTGAGGAGCTGCCGGATTATTACGTGCCATGGCTGAACAAACAGCAAAAGGCGGCGAATGCGCCAAACTTGAAGAGCCCGGGGAACTGCAGCGCGTTTGTGGCCACGGGGAGCTGGACGAAGGGCGGCCAGATCGTCATGGCGCACAACAACTGGACCAATTACATGAACGGGGAACGCTGGCGGATCGTGTTCGACATCGCGCCGAAAAACGGGTACCGGATTCTGATGGACGGATTTCCCGGAGTGATCGCCAGCGACGACGATTTCGGAATCAACAGCGACGGATTGATGGTGACGGAGACGACCATCACGCAATTCGA
>JBGQCW010000162.1:0-5216 GCA_041495565.1 Candidatus Acidiferrum sp. | reverse complement strand
CCCAGCTCCTTGATGATCTCCGTACCCGACGCCGGCTTGTTTCCAATCGTCTTCCGGCCGATCTGTTTCTCAAACTGCTCGATCAATTCCTTCGGGAATCCATTCTTGTAAACAGGAAACGCTTGTTCCAGCCACACTCCCGCCATTTCCCAGTGTCCTGTCGTCGTATCTTTTCCCGGAGAGCGCGTCGCGCCTTTTCCATAAGCCCCGAGTGGCGCAGCCGCCGGCGTCTGATGTTTCAGCGGCGCGATATTGGCGAGCCCGAGCTTCACCAGATTCGGAATCTCCAGCGCGCGCGAGTCCGCGATGTGCCCGAGCGTGTTCCTTCCCACGTCGCCATACTCGGCGGCGTCCGGAAGCTCGCCGATTCCCACGCTATCGAGTACGATCCAAAAAATCCTCTCGAATTCCTTCATAACCAGGCCCCTCAAGCGCTATTCGACCGAACTTTACCACACACTGTTCTTCGGCACTGCCACACCGCGATTCCACTCCCCTGTAGTGGCCGGTTTTCGGACCGGTTCTTCCTAGCAGCGGCTTCCAGCCGGCACTCCCGGTTCTTGGCGACAGCTTCGTTGTTGTACAGTGGTACCAACCGCTCGCTGAACTATTTTCCTTCCGCGTGCGTAGTACTAGATAGCGGAGGTGTGCCATGGCCCAGGACAACAATCCGAGGAGAGTTTCCCTCGTCTTTCCCATCATTCTCATTACCATTGGCGTTCTTTTCCTGCTTCACAATTGGCGCCCTGCTTTCGATCCCTGGCCAATTCTCGGAGCCTACTGGCCCCTTATCCTTATCTTCCTCGGCCTCGGAAAGTTTTGGGATAGCGTGCAAAGAAGCCGCAATCCCAACGCGCCTCCAGGGATTTCGATGGGCGCTACCTTTGGCGCTCTGGCGTTTGTCTTGGTCATCGTGCTTCTTATCTGGCACGGCCACGGTTTTTCCCGCAGCCACGGCTCCTTTTTGGATACCAAGCATGTTTCGCAAACCGTGGATCTTAAGGATGCCAAATCCGCCCATGCAAAGCTGGAAATGGGCGCGGGTCAATTGACCATCAATGGCGGCGCGACGCACTTTATGGATGCGGATTTTATCTTCACGGGATCTTACGACGAGCCCCGCGTGGATTACAGCGTGGCCAATGGCGTCGGCCAAGTCACTATTTCGCAGAATTCCAAGTCCGTGCACATCGGTCATTCGCAGAACGATTGGAACTTGCACTTCAACAAAGATATCCCGCTGGAACTAAAAATTGACATGGGCGCGGGCCAGGGAAATCTCCACCTTCGCGACGTGCCGCTCACGCGCCTCGATCTGAATATCGGCGCGGGGCAAGTGGATGTCGACCTCACCGGCGACCGCAAGGCCGATCTCACTGCCGATATCGAGGGGGGCGTGGGCCAGGCCAACATTCGCATTCCGAAAAACGTCGGCGTAATCGCGCAGGCTTCCGGGGGGATCGGCTCCATCGAAGTGCACGGGTTGAAACACGACGGCGATTCCTACACCAACGACGCCTACGGAAAATCTCCCACGACAATTCGCCTGAAGGTGGAAGGCGGTATCGGTCAAATTGTTCTCACCCAGGAACTCTAACGTCGCCCGGGCATGCGCTGAACCATTTCAATTTCGCTTTACATCGCCACTGAACATCGCTGTTTGCCCCGTTTTGACAGCAGACGTATAATTTGAAGTTTAGGCAGTGCGCGTTAAACGCGCTGTCTGGGCTTCCCCTTGGCAACGAAAGAGATCACCCACGCAACCACGGAGGTACGGCCGGAGCAGGAATCCATCCGCGTCCGCGGCGCCCGCGTCCATAATCTCAAAAATATCAGCGTGGATATTCCGCATGACGCCATTACCGTGGTCACCGGCGTCAGCGGCTCTGGAAAATCTTCGCTGGCTTTCGATACGATTTACGCGGAAGGTCAGCGCCGCTATGTGGAATCGCTTTCCGCGTATGCGCGGCAGTTCCTCGAGCGCATGGAAAAACCTGATGTCGATGAAATTTCCGGGATCGCGCCCGCGGTGGCGATTCGTCAGAAAAACTCGACGCGAAATCCGCGCTCGACGGTGGCGACGGCCACGGAAATTTACGATTATTTGCGGCTGCTTTTTGCGCGATGCGGGCGGACGTTTTGCATCAAATGTGGCGCGCAGGTGCGCAGGGACAGTCCCGACGAAATTGCGACGCGTATTTTGTCGCTGGCGGCGGGGCGCAGGTTTTACGTTTTGCACCAGTTTCGAACGGCCACGTCCGCAGTGGCGGCCGTTTCGAAACGAGGGGCGAAGAAAGCCGGCGCGGTTCCTCCACCGGAAGTTCTTCGGCAGGCGCTGATCGATCTGCAGAAACGCGGATTCAACCGGCTTTACCAAGCGGGACGAATTCATGAGTTTTCATCGCCGGAAACGCTGCTCGATGTGGATTTTTCGAAACCGGTTTATGTGCTGGTCGATCGTCTCGCCGTAAGTCCGGAGTCGCGCTCGCGGCTGGTCGATTCGATCGAGATTTGTTACCGCGAAGGGCAGGGCGAAGCGATTCTCGAATTTGTCGCGGACAGCGCGGGGAATCCCGCGGAGCGGCTCACGTTCAACGAGCGATTCGAATGCAAGAATGACGGCACGCTTTACCAGGAGCCCGAGCCGCGTCTTTTTTCGTTTAACAATCCTTACGGCGCTTGTCCCCGCTGCCAGGGCTTTGGCAACACCATCGACTTCGATTTGAATCTCGTGGTTCCGGACCCCAGCAAATCCTTGGATGACGGAGCCATCGAGCCCTGGACCAAGCCTCGCTACCGCGTGCTTTTTCAAGAGGCAAGAAAGTGGGCGCGCGGCCGCGGCATCCCGACGAACGTGCCGTGGCGCCAGCTTAGCGCCGAACAGCGCGGGCTGATTCTCGAGGGCGATCCGGAAAACGACTATGAAGGCGTAAAAGGTTTCTTCACCTGGCTGGAGCGCAAGAAGTACAAGTTACACGTTCGTGTTTTCCTGAGCCGCTTCCGGGGCTACGCTACCTGCCCGGATTGCGGCGGCACGCGTTTGCGCGCGGAAGCGCGGGCGGTTCGCGTGGCGGGAAAATCGATTACGGAAATCTGCAAGTTCACCGTGAAGGAAGCCCGGGTCTTTTTCTCGGCGATGCAGCTCTCCGAAGGCCATCTGAAAATCGCGGACAAGATCCTGGAAGAGATTCGAACGCGGCTGCAATTTCTGGATGAAGTCGGCCTCGATTACCTCACGCTGAATCGCTTGACGTCAACTCTTTCCGGCGGGGAGTCGCAGCGGATTCAGCTTGCAACGTCGCTCGGCTCGCATCTGGTCGGCGCGCTCTACGTCCTTGACGAGCCTTCGATCGGTCTCCATCCGCGCGACACGCAGCGGCTCATTACTATTTTGAAATCGCTGCGCGATCTGGGGAATACCGTGCTCGTCGTGGAGCACGACCCCGACACCATTCACGCCGCCGATTACGTGATCGATCTCGGACCAGGCGCAGGCGAACTCGGCGGCAAGCTGCTCTTCGCCGGTTCCTACGACGCCATGCTGGACGAACACAAATCGCTGACGGGGCGGTATCTCAGCGGCGAGCTGCGCATTCCGGTACCCAACGTGCGGCACAAGCCCACAGGAAGATTCCTGCGGCTCTTCGGCGCAAGTCTGCACAATCTGCAAAATCTGGATTTGATGATCCCGCTCGGCACTCTCGTGGTGGTCACCGGCGTCAGCGGTTCCGGGAAGTCCACGCTGGTCCATGATGTTCTGTACAAAGCGCTGGCCGCGAAGCGGAACGGCGGCAGCGTGAAAGAGTTCTGCGACCGCCTCGAAGGCGACGACGACGTTTGCGAAGTGATCATCGTGGATCAATCGCCGATCGGCCGGACGCCGCGTTCGAATCCTGCCACTTATCTGAAGGCTTTCGACGCGATCCGGGAAGTGTTTGCCGGTACGCCGGATGCCAAGCGGCGCGGCTACGCGGCCGGCCATTTTTCTTTCAACGTTCCGGGCGGGCGGTGCGAAACCTGCCAGGGGGACGGCACGGTCACGGTGGAAATGCAGTTTCTCGCCGACGTCGAACTCATTTGCGAAGAGTGCCGGGGCACGCGCTTCAAGAGCGGAGTCCTCGAAGTCCGCCATCACGGGAAAAATGTCCATGAAGTGCTGCAATTGACGGTGCGGGAAGCTCTGGCATTTTTCGTAAATGTCCCGAAAGTCGTTTCCAAACTCCGAATTCTGAACGAAATCGGGCTCGGGTATCTGCGGCTTGGACAGTCCGCCACGACGCTCTCCGGCGGCGAAGCGCAGCGCTTGAAGCTGGCCGCGCATCTTTCGCGCACGGACAATGAGGGTATCCTCTATATCCTCGACGAACCCACGACCGGATTGCACTTCGACGATATCGCCAAACTCCTCAGCGCGTTTCGAAAACTGCTCGATGGCGGCGCGTCGGTGTTGGTCATCGAGCACAACCTTGACGTTGTCAAATCCGCGGATTGGGTGATCGATCTGGGCCCGGAAGGCGGCGGCCAGGGCGGCAAAATTATCGCCACGGGTACCCCGGAACAGGTGGCGCGCAATACACAATCCCACACGGGCCGCTATCTGGGGCGCGTCTTGAATGGCAACAGCCAGGCAAAGCGCACGGCGAACGGCGCATCCAAACCCACAGGCCCTTCAGCTACAATTCCGAATGAAGTCAAGACTCCTCCGGCCGAACCATGACGCATCTTGCCGTTCGTAAAGCTGGCTTATTCGCAGTGCGCTTCGCGGGGATCGTCCTTGCCGTCTCACTTGCGCAAACGGTTGCGCCAATGCTGAGCAGCCGAATGATTGCGCGCGCTCAGGAGTCTTCCAAACAAAAACCGGCCGGGCAATCGAAGACGCAAAAGGTGGCCAATCCGCTGAACGACCTACTGGACGAGGCGCGGCGCGACATCGACAAAAATGAATTCGAAGCCGCGATCACGCCGCTGCAAAAAGTCATCGCCGACCAGCCCGACTTCGCTTACGCGCACTTTCAGCTTGCTTACGTTTACACGGCGCTGAAAAAAACGGACGAAGCGCGCACCGAGTACGAGCGAACGATCGCCATCGATCCCAAAATGCCGGAGGCGTATCTGGACCTCGGGATTCTTCTTCTCGACAAGGACGCTGCCGCTGCGGTCGCACCGCTGACCAAAGCGGCGGCACTTCTTCCAGCACAAAGCCGTCCGCACTTTCT
>JBGQCW010000161.1:0-5228 GCA_041495565.1 Candidatus Acidiferrum sp. | reverse complement strand
TTCGAGCGTTTTGAAGTGCAGCAGATCCTCGAACTCTTCTTCGTACTGCTCTTCGGCTTCCTCCTGGAAGGTCAGCAAGACTCTGTGTCCGGCGTCTTTTAGCACTTCCGCAATGTAGTCCGGGCCGGTCTTTCCGGCTTCACCGTGTTCCGCAATGAGCCGCCGCCGCAACTGGTCGATCTCCGCCGGCGTCCATTTCTCCACCTTGATCTCCCGGGCGGCATCGAGGATCAGCGTCTTCTTCGTTTTCGATTCTTCCGTCATCGAGCCGCGCCTCGGTGCTGCTTGCCGTGTTTTTTCTTCGGGCTGGGCGGAGGAGGGGGCGGTGGATCCGCCGACAGCCCCGCCAAGAGCCGACGGTACTTCACCACATTTTTGTTGTGTTCCGCCAGTGTGGCGCTGAAAAAATGGCCGCCCTGCGTGTTGGCCACGAAATAAAGGTAATTCGTCTGCGTGGGCTGCAGCGCTGCGTGCAGCGATGCTTGGCCCGGATTTCCAATCGGGCCGGGCGGGAGACCTCCGTGCTCGTACGTGTTGTAGAGCGAATCGAAACTCAGGTCTTTACCCGCCAGCGTCCCATTGTACTTTCCGAACCGCTCCATCCCGTAGATCACCGTCGGGTCGCATTGCAGCCGCATGCCTTTGCGCAGGCGGTTCTCGAAAACGCCTGCGACCAGCGACCGCTCCTCCCGTCTCGGGGTTTCCCTTTCGACGAGCGACGCCAGGGTTACGAATCGCAACAGGAGTCGGCGGTCGCCCTCCTCCGGTTGTCGGCTCGCCGCCGGAATCACAATGCGCTTCCACTCTTCTTTGAATTTGCGCACCATTTCGGCAGTCAATTCGCTCGCCGAGGGATGGCGCGGAAGCTCGTAGGTGGCGGGGAAAAGGAAACCTTCAAGCGTCTGCGCTCCCGGAGCGAATTCGCGGATCAGCGCTGTATCGCCCGCCGCATAAAGAAAATCGCCTGCGGGCATGAACTTTCCAGCTTGCAGTTCGCGGGCGATATCGAACATCGTCTCGCCTTCGCGGACCGTGAACGGCTGCTGGTAAACATCTCCTTTAGCCACTTTCCAGAAAACATCCTTGCCGGTCGCAGCGTGATCGAAGAAATATTCTCCCGCTTGCAGAGTGCGCTTCGGGTTTCGGCGTGCATAAATCTCGAACGCCGTCGCGCTGCGAAGGATCCCATTTTTTTTCAACAGATACGCGACGTATCGCCGCGAAGCACCGTGCGGCACATCGACGAAGACTCCTTCCGCCGGGAAGTCCTGGTACGGTTTCGTCATGCCGTACCACATCCACGCCGCAGCGGCTCCGGCAATTAGAACCATCAAGAGAATTAATGCGAGCAGAAACTTCAATTCAGCCTCACTACTTTACCCTAACCATTTTTCAAGCCTTATCTTTCCCTTGCCGTTCCAAGTATTCTTTCAAAATCACCGCCGCTGCCACGGCATCCACGGTCATTTTCGCCTGTGTTTTTTTTGTTTTCTTGCTGCCCACCAGCTTCTCGTCGTGGATGAATCTTCCCTGAACTTCTTCCAGCAATCGTTCGGCTTCCCAGCTCGTTAGCCGCTCGTCCACCATTTCTACCGGCACGCCGACCTGTTTCCGAACGCGCTGCGCAAATCGTTCCACTTCTTCGGCCATTTCACCGCGGGTGCCGTCCAGCCGCAGCGGCAGCCCCAAGACGATCTGCTTCACCCCGTGCTCGCGTACCAGTTCGCGCAACCGCCGCATATCCTCATTCCGGTTGATGCGCTCCAGCGTGCTCAGCGGCTGCGCCATGCGAGTTTCGGCATCTGCAATAGCCAAGCCCATTCGCGACCGGCCGTAATCAACAGCAAGGATCGACCGGCGCTCGAGTGCTTTCTCTCCCTTCAGGGCGTTCGTCACCATCCCAGTATACCGGGAAGGTCCCATGGATGGATGGGATGCGCTCTAAGAGACGCCTGTCACGCGTAGGAATCTTGCCATTCGTTGGTGAGCCTTAGGGCTTGCGGCCACGAGCACCGCTTTGCCAGGCGTCCCAATAGCCTAGCAATTTCAGCTGCTGGTCGAGGCCGGTTTCTTTCACGAGGACGTCGAGTTCGGCGCGTGAGAGGCGCTTGCCGAGCGGTTCCGTGCGATCGGCGATGCCCCAGGCGGTCAACGCAGCGAGCGCGGTGTGCAGCTTCAGCTCGCGAATGTCCACCTTGTCCAGGGTGTCCGAAGCGGCGTGGTAATTCGGAAGGTAGTTGGCTTCTTCCTGATTGGCGACGAGCGTGGGCACTCCTTCGAGCATAAAATCGAAATTGTCCGTCCCGAACGAAGCGTCGTAGGTGTGATTGTTCGCGCCCCAGGATTCGAGGGGCTTGAGCACTTCGCGCACACCGGCTTCAATGTCCCGGCGCCCGCCCAGCGAATAGCCGGTGACGCGGCCGATGCCCGAATCGTACGTGATCATCGCCCGGATTTTGTCGAGTTCGGTGCGGTGCGTCTTCACATACTCGAACGAGCCAACCGTGCCTTGCTCCTCGCCGCTGAAGAGTACGAAGCGGATCGTGCGCCGCGGGAGCAGTCCCGTGGCCTTTATCGCGCGCGCCGCTTCAATCACCAGCGCCGCGTTGCAGCCGTTGTCCAGCGCGCCGGTGCCCAGCTCCCAGGAATCGAGATGCGCGCCAAGGATGACGACTTCGTCCGGCTTTTCGTAGCCGCGAATTTCACCGACCACGTTTTCCTGCTCGATGGGCCCGCCGATCTTATTGGGCATGTCGAATCGCGCGCGCACTTTTCCGGGATACGCGGCGACCGTCCGCGCCAGGCGCATGCCGTCTTCGCGCGCCAGGACGGCTTGTGGAATCTTGTCAATCTCGCCGTTTAAGGAATTTGTGTGGCGATAGAGGAGCAGCCTTTCCCGGGCACCGATCCAGAGAATGGCCGCAGCGCCTTCCTTCCTGGCATGATCGATAATCAGCGGCGGCCGAAGATATTCGTTGAACAGATCCGCCCAGGTTGAACCAATGTCGCTGTGAACCAGCAGGATCGCACCTTTGATGAAAGCGCCCGCCTTCGCAAATTCATCCTCGTTGCCGTAACCCACATCGACGATGCCGGCTTCAATCCCGCCCGCAGGCATAGCCGGAGACCAGCCCTCCGCCTTCAGCCGCACAGGAAATTTCACCGGGCTGAGCAGTTCGAGCCGCGTGTCGCCCTCGCTCCACGTCACAGGCAGCGTGTACTTCTCCGTGTGAACATCCACGCCCGCGGCTCGAAACGCACCGACACCCCACTCAACGGCCTTCGCCATCTCTGGTGTGCCGGTCACGCGGCCGCCGACTTCGTCCGTCAGCCGCCGTAAGTTCTCCTCCATCGGCGAGGAACCCATCACGATTGGCAGAATTTTCGCCGCCGCCTGCGCACACGACGAGGCCTCAGCCGCAGAGCACCCCGCTGCCTGGCTGTTCTGTGTGGGATTTAACGCATCTTTCTTCGCCGGTGGCAATTGCGCCGAAACTGGATGCAAGGAAGCAAGGATGCAGAGAAGCGTTGAAACAAAGAAAATCGCACGGCGTGGCATGAGGTGGCTCTCTTTTCTCAGAAATCTCGTGTCAATCAGTAACGTTCTGATTGCGCAGCGGATTATACCGAAGGAAATGCAACGCAGGCATACGATCGTTAAACTATCGCCCCTTCCTAAGAGTCTCGGCGTTCAGTTCTTGGGCGCCCGTTTGGTATCCAGGATGCAATCAGCGACGCGCGCGACATGCACCATCTCATTGACATCGTGAACGCGAACGATATGCGCACCATTCAGGATGCTGACGGTGACGGTGGCGGCGGTACCCCAGATGCGCTCTTCTGGCGACGCAGGCTTGCCGTTGCGTGCCAGGGTCGCGCCAAGAAATCCCTTGCGCGAAGTGCCCACCAATAGCGGATAGCCGAGCTTCGCCAATTGCGGCAGTTTTTGCAGTACTTCGTAGTTTTGCGCGAAGCTTTTGCCGAAGCCGATGCCCGGATCGAGGATGATCTGCGATTTCGCGACCCCGGCTTCGCGTGCGATTGCGACTGACTTCCGCAGGCCATGCATGACGTCCTCGATCACGTCGCGCGCAAATGGCCCTTTTTGCATCGTCCGCGGCTCCCCGCGCATGTGCATCAAGATGAGCGGCACGCGGCGGCGCGCAGCAACCTCGGCGATCCGCGGATCGGCTCTCAGCCCGGAAATGTCGTTGATGATTTCCGCGCCTGCGTCGAGCGCAGCTTCCGCGACCTCCGCCTTTTGTGTATCGACCGAGACGGGAACCTTCAGGAGTCTGCGGAGGCCTCCGAGCACGGGCAAGAGCCGTTTCAATTCTTCCTCGGCGGAAATTCCTTTGGAGCCCGGCCTGGTAGATTCCGCGCCGATGTCGATCAGATCGGCCCCAGCACTTTCCATGTGCAGTGCATGCTCGATCGCGTGCTCTTCGAGGTAAAACTTCCTTCCATCGGAAAAACTGTCCGGCGTTACGTTCAACACACCCATGATCAGCGTGCGTTTGCCCAGGACCAGAGTGCGGGACGGGAGTTTGAGTCGGAAGAGTTTGCGTCGATTCATTGCCGGAAAGAAGTCTAACGCGAGTCCGAACGAAAAGGATAACGCAGAGACGCGGAGAACGCAGAATTAGCGCTGAGAAGAGTTTGCAGCAAACGGGTGCTATGGGAGAGTTGTGCTAGTCAAGGTCGAAATCGCGGATGGGCTTGCCCGCTGGGGCGTCCTTGGCTTTCTTCATGGCTTCTTCGAATTTTTTCGCGAGGATGTCTTCTTTGTTCGTTTCCTGCATCCAGGAATTGCGGAATTTGTCTTCGCGCTGGCGGTTTTGTTCGGCAAGAATTCTCTGAGCGTCCGTCAGGTCAACATTCGGTCCGGCCTTCACGGGCGCTTCGTGCGAGAGTACGGCGCCAAACACAGGATCGACCGTGAGCTTTGCGCGGCAGCACGGGCAGCTCACATGAAGGTTGTCGTTGTTCTGCTTCGCCATGACCGCATTCTACGCCTTTTTTAATGGGTTGGGCTTGGCATGCGGTATACCTGCGAAAAGGACACCGCAAGAAACGGGGGCGCTCCGACCCGGTCGGAGCGCCCCCATGAAAGATACCTGGAATTGAGTTTTATGCCTTCGCTGGATTTTCCCCGCGGGTGAATCCGGGAGCCGGCCGCAGCTCTGGGCGAACCACCTTCGGGTCGGTGCTCGGCGCGGCTTGCTGTG
>JBGQCW010000160.1:0-5240 GCA_041495565.1 Candidatus Acidiferrum sp. | reverse complement strand
GTCCACATCCTCTTGATTGAACCGAAATCCACACGCAACACCGGGAACATCACCAACGAAAGGACCGTCGCCCAGCTCGAGCAAATCTGAACCGTTCACCCGCTCTTGCGGCCACCTGCCACCAGCCATGGAACATCGCTTTTACACTCTCGACGTATTCACCACCACCCGCTTCGAAGGCAACCCGCTCGCCGTGATCACCGACGGCGACGGCCTCTCGGATGACGAGATGCTCGCCATTGCCCGCGAAATGAATCTTTCGGAAACGGTCTTTGTGCAGAAGCCGACCGAAGAAGAAGCGCTCGCGCGTCTGCGCATCTTCACCACGAAAGAAGAACTCAAGCTCGCCGGGCACCCGGTCATCGGCACCTGGTTCTTGCTCGCGGAGCTGGGCGTTGTCCCTGCGCAGGAAGGCGGCGTCCACATTTTGCAGCAAACCGGAGCCGGCGTCTTGCCGGTCGAGATTCGCTTCAAGGACGGCCGCCCGCAGCGTGTGACCATGACGCAGAAGGAAGCTATCTTCAAACCCGCGAAGATCAACAAGAAAAAACTCGCCTCGGCTCTGGGAATCTCACCAGAGGATTTTGACTCGAAGCTCCAACCCGAATTCGTGTCCACCGGCATCTTCAACTTGCTGGTCCCGCTGCGCAATCGCGCCGCCCTCGGCAAAATCGCCATGAACATGACGGAACTTCGAAAACTCCAGGGAAAGCAAGCCACGATGGCCTATTGCTTTGCCCTCGGCGGCAATGGCAAAGCCTTCTCCCGCGGCATGCTGCCCTGGGAACTCTACGAGGACGCTGCGACGGGTTCCGCCGCCGGTTCGCTCGGCGCATATCTCGTGCGGCAAGGGAAACTCGCGCCGGGCCACACTCTTAGCATTCTTCAGGGCGTGGAGATGGGCCGTCCGAGCCACATTGAAGTGCAAGTATCGCAAGCTGGAAAGAAACTCGTCCCGCGAGTGAGCGGAGCCGCCGTAAAAGTGTTCGAAGGAACCATTCGCATCTGACGCCTATCTGCAAATTGAAAACAAAAAAGGCCGCACAGCTTTTCCCGCGCGGCCCCTTTCATTTCACTTGCGCGAACCTAATTAGTGCCCGTGCTTGTCGTGCCTCAGGTCCTTGCGGTCCTTGTGCAGATCCTTCTTGTCCTTGTTGATGTCCTTCTGGTCCTGATTGCGATCCTTGCGGTCGGCGTGCAGGTCGCGCTGATCTTTGTTGATGTCGCGCTGATCCGCATTGCGATCCACGCGGTCCTTGTTCAAGTCGCGGCGATCGTGATTGATGTCCTTCTGGTCTTTGTTGCGGTCGATGCGATCCGCGCCGATGTCCTTGCGGTCAGCCTGGGCCTGCGTGCTGTTGGCGCCGTACTCCTTCACATCGCTGGCAAGCTCAGACTTGTCCTTGTTGATATCGCGCTGATCCTTGTTGCGGTCCACACGGTCCTTGTTCAGGTCGCGGCGGTCGTGATTGATATCCAGCTGGTCCTGATTGCGATCCGTGCGGTCATTATGCAGGTCGCGCTTATCTTTGTTGATGTCGCGCTGATCCTGGTTGCGATCCGCGCGGTCCTTCGCCAGATCCGTCCTATCTTTTCGAATATCTTTCTTATCATCCTTGATGTCCTGCTGCTGCGTGGCCGGATCCTGGCTCTGGGCATAGGCACCACCGGCGAGCAAACCGACAAAAGCAATTGCGAGCACACCTCGACGCACCACTCGTTCTGCGTTCATTTCGTGTCTCCTTATTAGATCGTTCCGGGACTAACCCGATGCTACGGAATCAAACACCTGGAGTGCAGCAAAGTTTCGGCGGCGGTTGTCGTGGATTCGATGGACCGCTCTGAGGAAGCCCTGGATGGTTTTAACTATTTTATAATCAATGTTTTATGAACGCCGTTGAGTATGCCGTTGACGAACGCACCGGACTCCTCCGAGGAAAACTTCTTGGCCAGATCGACCGCTTCGTTCAAAACCACTTTAGGAGGCGTTTCCGCGGCGCGCAGCTCGTGAATCGCCAGCCGCAGAATCGCGCGATCGATCGCTGCCAGTCGTTCGAAGCGCCAGTTGTCGGAATGCCCCACGATCAGTGCGTCGAGTATGGCAACATCCTTCGCCGCCCCTTCGAAAAGTTTGTTGGCGAAAGCGCGTGTCGTGTCCGCGGCCTTCGCGTTTTTCCAAAACTTTGCTTCCAGTTTCGCAAAATCCTGCTGGCTCATGTCCCATTGAAACAGCATCTGCATGGCGAACTCGCGTGATTTTCTTCGGAGGGACACGTTACTTCCGCCGCGGCTTTCGAAGGATGGCTAACTTTGCTGGATTCGCGCGAAGCTTCCGGCACAAATGGGCCATCTCGATCGCGGCAAGGCCCGCTTCGAATCCTTTGTTTCCGCCCTTCAAGCCGGCGCGATCGATGGCCTGCTCCAGCGTGTCGCAGGTCAGCACACAGAATAGGACCGGCACCCCCGTGTCCATCTGCGCGAGCTGCAAGCCCCGCGAAGTTTCCGAGCATACATAATCGTAGTGCGTAGTTTCGCCCCGGATTACGCAACCGATGGCGATGAGCGCGTCGTACTTGCCCGTCGCCGCCAGCTTCTTCGCCACAAGCGGCAATTCAAACGCCCCCGGCAGGCGCACCACATCCACGTCATTGCTGGCCGCCCCTGCGCGTTCCAAAGCATCCAACGCCGCCGCCAGGAGCCGCTCGGTAATAAAGCTGTTAAATCGGCTCACGACAATGCCGAAGCGGAAACCCGCGGCGCTCAATTCACCGTGAATCTTGCCAGGTTGTAATTTCTCCGCCATCGCTTGTGCGCGCCGCTCCTCTTTCCTTTACTTCCTTGAATTCCTTTATTTCCCCTTGAACTGCGCCGGCCGCTTTTCCAAAAACGCCTTCGTTCCTTCGCGCATATCTTCCGTCGCGCAAGCCAGCCCGAAAAGCGTCGCCTCCAGGAATAATCCTTCTTCCTGCGGCATTTCCACACCGCGTTCAATCGCTTCCATCGCGAATTTCACGGCCAGCGGCGCGTTGGCGATGATTTTCTTTGCCATCGCTTCCGCCGCCGGCATCAGCTCTGCTGGTTCGTAAACATGATTGACCAGGCCGATGCGTTGTGCTTCTTCCGCAGTGATCATCTCTCCGGTCAAACAAAGCTCATGCGCCGCGCCCTTGCCGCATAGCCGCGCCAGCCGCTGCGTTCCGCCATAGCCCGGAAGGATACCGAGTTTCACCTCCGGCTGCCCGAGCTTCGCCGTTTTGCTGGCGATTCGAATCGTGCAGGAAAGCGCCAGCTCGCATCCGCCGCCCAGCGCAAAACCGTTAATCGCGCAGATCGAAGGCTTGCCCATCGTCTCGAGCAAATGAAGGACATTCTGTCCGTAGAGCGAAAACTCTTTGCCATTGACGGGCGTCTGCTGCGCCAGCTCGCCGATATCCGCCCCCGCCACGAAAGACTTCTCTCCCGCTCCAGTGAGAATGAGCACGCGAACAGAATCATCGCCGCGCGCATCGAGCAACGCGTGATGCAACTCTTCCACTGTCTTGCGATTGAGCGCGTTCAGCACCTTCGGCCGGTTGAAGGTGATATACGCAATCCCGTTTTTCTTTTCGTACAAAATATTTTCGTATGCCATCTTTTCGTTTCTCGCTCCAATTCTCTTTCGTTTGCAGGATCTAGAATTTCATCGCCTTCGGATTCTGGGGATCCGAATAATCGTAAAACCCGCGTCCCACCTTTCGCCCGTTCCACCCCGCAAGAACCATGCGCTTCAGCAGCGGCGGAGCCGCGAATCGGCGCTCCTTGAATTCCTCAAACATGATTTGCGAAATGTAATAGGTCGTGTCGAGGCCAACGAAATCCAACAGCGTCAGCGGCCCCATCGGGTGGCCGCAACCCAGCTTCATCGAATTGTCGATGTCTTCGATCGAACCCACGCCTTCTTCCAGCGCGCGAATCGCATCCAGCAGATACGGCACCAGCAGCCGATTGACGATGAATCCCGTGCTGTCATGCGCCCGCACCGGCGTTTTGCCCAGCTTCGCCCCAAACGCGACCATCTCTTCGTAAACCGCAGGCTCCGTCGCAATCGTCCGCACCACTTCGACGAGCTTCATCACCGGCACGGGATTGAAGAAGTGCAAACCTACAAACCGCTGCGGCCGCTTGGTAGCCGTCGCGATTTCCGTAATGGTCAAAGAAGAAGTATTGCTCGCAAAAATCGTCGTTGCCGGGCAAATAGCATCCAGCGCCCCGAAGAGTTCGCGCTTCGCCGGCAATTGCTCGATGATCGCTTCCACGATCACGTCACAATCCTTGAGGTCCTCGATCTTGGTGGTGCCTCTGAGCCGTCCCCGGATTTCACCCTTCATCGCTTCCGTGATCGTGCCCTTTTCGGCGAGCCGATTCAGATTTTTGTCGATGCTCTTCAGCCCCTTGTCCAGCAGCTCCGCGCTCACTTCGCGCACCACGGTGCTGAATCCCGAGGCCGCCGCAACCTGCGCGATCCCCGAGCCCATCAACCCACACCCCACGACTCCTACTCTTTGAATCGCCATTCTTTTCCTCGCTTGAAGTTGTTTCGGCTGAGGCAATTCCCTGCCGGAAGCGAACCCAAATTCTAGCAGAAACACGCGGTTCCGTACTCTTCTCCGCGCTTTCTTTGCGCCCTCTGCGTCTCTGCGTTAGATTTTTCTACTCTCGCTAGTTCTTGATCGCCTCGACGATCATCGCGATCCCCTGTCCGCCGCCAATACACGCCGTCGCCAAACCATAACGCAACCCGTTGCGGCGCAGCTCATTGAGAATGGTGATGATCAGCCGCGTCCCCGACGCCCCCAAGGGATGCCCGAGCGCGATCGCGCCCCCATTCACATTCGTCTTGTCGCGGTTCAGTCCCAAAACTTTTTCCACCGCGAGATACTGCGCCGCAAACGCCTCATTCACTTCCACGCGATCCATCTGCTCCAGCGTGAGCCCCGCCAGTTTCAACGCCTTTTGCGACGAAGGTACCGGCCCAATCCCCATGATGCTCGGATCCACGCCCGCAACGGCCCAGGACACGATGCGCCCAACGGGCTTCAATCCGCGCTCTTTCGCGATCTTTTCTCTAGAAGCCATCTCATAAATACCTCAGGAGGATGACGGCGCAAGCTAGCTGCACCATCCCGAGGAAATTTTCCGGGTAGTATTCCCAGCGAATGACGACGCGACGAAAATTATGGAGCCATGCGAACAAGCGCTCG
>JBGQCW010000159.1:0-5256 GCA_041495565.1 Candidatus Acidiferrum sp. | reverse complement strand
TTTCGGCACGTCGTACTTATTCCAGAACCACAGCGGCTCCAGCTTCTTCTGCTCCGGCCACACCTGGTTCAGCGTATCGCCTTCGAACAATTCACCGTTCTTCATCACCCAGTGAATCGTGTTCGAATTGTGGATGTCGTCCAGCGGGCTCTTATCAAAGATCACGAGGTCCGCGAGTTTCCCCGGCTCAATCGAGCCCAGGTCTTCCGGCCTCCCGATGATTTTCGACCCGTTCACCGTGGCGCACTTCAGCACTTCGAGAGGCGTCATGCCTCCACTCGCAAGCATCCACAACTCCCAGTGATAGCCGATCCCCTGCATCTCGCCGTGGCTGCCGACTCCGACCAGGCCCCCCGCGCGCACCAGCTTGGCCATCTGCGCTGCCAGTTTGGGGAACTCATACTCATCCTTGCGGAACCATCCCGGCCGCCGCTTGGTTCTCTGGTCGATGACGCGGTGCGGCGTGAAATGATTCAGCTTCGCGTTGTCGTGGACCTCGCTGTTCTCGAACCAGTAGTTCTCCCCGAACGGCCCGCCGTAATTCACGATCAGCGTTGGCGTCTCCGCGATTCCGGACTTCGCAAACATCTGCAGCACGTCGTTGTACAGCGGCGTGATCGGCAGGGTGTGCTCGTTCCCGTGGAAGCCGTCGATGACGTGCGTCAGGTTGAGCTTCAGGTCCAGAGCGCCTTCCGTCGTGGGCATCATTTCCAGATCTTTCGACGCCTGCACCATGTACTGCCGCTGCTTGCGATTGCCCACCACGTAGCTCTTGATGTTGTGCGTGCCGTAATACTTCTTGTATTTCGTCAACACGCCCTTTACTTCCTCGGCGGACTGGAAGTTGTTGTCGGAGAATACGCCGGGGCCCGTCGAGAACGCGCGCTGTCCGAGGATGTCGCCGCTGTCCACCAGGTCCTGATACGCGAACATGTCGTTTGTGCCGGTCTGCACATCCAGCCCGGAAGTCACGCCGTAGGCCAGGTTCGCCAGGAACGACCAGTTCTGCGTATCGAGAATGCCGCGCCGGATTTCCGTCCAGTGCGCGTGCGTGTCAACAAATCCCGGCACGATCGTCTTGCCGGTCACGTCGAATACCTTGGCGCCCGCCGGCACGCTGCCTTTCGCACCGACGCTCTTGATGCGGTTATTTTCGACGACGATGTCGGCGTTCTTCAAGACTTCATCTTCCTTGCCGCTCTTCATCGTAACGACCGTTGCGCCGCGCAACACAATCGTGCCCTTTGGCGTTTTCCGCGGGACTTCGAGCGTAACCGTGATTTCCTGGACGTCCTTCTCCTGCTCCTTCAGCTTCTTTTCCTCTTTTTTCTCGTCCTTCTTTTTGTCTTTCTTGGCATCCGCAGTTTGCGTTGCGGCGTCCTTCTTATCGGAGTCCTTGGCTTCCGCCTCCTTCTTATCGCCGTCTTTCTTCTCGTCCTTCGGCGGCTCGAAGGAGATGGCGCTCAGCGGCTCGCGAAAGAGGCTCGCCCCCACCGCCCAGGTGATCGTTTTCCCCTCATCGGCCCATGCAAAATAGTCGGCTCCGATGTCCGTCAGCCGCTTCACCGGCACGGCAGGCGTCGCCACGTTCACCGTTGGGGTCTCTCCGCCCACCACCGGCATCGCAATCAGATAAAGCTGATTCATGACATGCGCCAGCACCCACTGGCCATCGGGACTCGGTTGAATGTCGTCCGCCGGAATGGGCTCCTCGAAAAAGTACAGTCCCTGTCCCTTCACGATCATGTGATTGCGCCGGTCCGTTCCGTCGTAGCGCAGCGAGACGAGCCCTTGTGGCGTGTAGACGTAGATGCGGTCTTTCTCATTTGTGAAGTGCGGCCCGCCCGCACCGCGCGCCGGCAGAATCAGGTTTGCATCGCCGCCGCTTGAAGGGATCCATATAAGGTCGGCATTCGCTGTTTGCCCGCCATCGAAAGTGCTGTTTTCGCGGTCATACGCGTTACCGCGGAGGAGCACGATCTTCGTGCCGTCCGGCGACCACGCCGGATTGCTGTAGACCGCCAGCGATTTCGATAATTGCATCGGCGTTCCGCCCGCAGCAGATATTTTCCAGAGTTGCCCGCCTTCGCTCGACCAAGTCACATAAGCGATGGATTTCCCATCCGCCGACCAAGCCGGCTGGAATTCGGGCGCGTTTCCGCTCGTTAACCGCTGCGGCTTTCCACCTGGCAAATCCATCGTGTACAGGTGAGTCATCGCGGAAAAGACAAGCTTCTTGCCATCGGGAGATTCCACCGGGTCCATGATCAGCCGCACCTTCACGGGCCCTTGCTCCACCTTCTGCGGAAAATCCAGCTTGGGTCCCAGTTCCTGCGAGACCTGGGCCGTGAACGGGATCGCCTTGTCCGTTCCCGTGGCAAGATCCAGCCGTATGATCTTTCCATCCTGGTTGTAAACGATTTCTTTCCCGCCCGGCAGGAAGGCGTAGCCGGGAAAAACATCGCGCGTGAAGAGCGATTCCTGGTCGTCGCGTGTCACCGGGTATTTCACCCAACGGTCTTCCCCTGTTTCCAGGTTGCGCAAGCGCAAGCCGGATTCCGTCTCATATCGTGTCACGTAGAGAATCTGCTTGCCGTCCGGCGAAAGCACGGGACGAAATGCACTCCTGATTTGGTTAATGATGTCGTCTTCGTCGCCGGTCTTGCGGTCCCGCCTCGCGATATGCCACGACGGAAACTGCTGGTTGTAGGCCAGCGAGCCTAACTTCGTTGCGTAGTAAAGATACTTGCCGTCCGGGGAAGCCACCACGCCCATGGCATTCGGGCGTTCTTGTCTCCTTGTTGTTGGCGTCGGCTTCGATTTCGTAATTTGCACGCCGGTGCCACCGTCCACGTGGTACATCCAGATTTCACTCGAGCCGATCCCGAACGCCGCTTTCGAAACAAAAATATATTTTCCTTCCGGAGCCCAGCTCGGCGACGTGAATTCACTATTCGGGTCCTTCGAGACCTGCTTCGCGCCCGTGCCGTCCGGATGCATGATCCAGATGTTCTCGCTTCCCTCGCGGTCGGAGAGGAATGCGATCCACTGTCCATCCGGAGAGAACTTTGGCTGGCTGTCGAATGACATTCCGCCGGAGATCAGCTTGGCTTGCCCGCCCTCGATCGGCAGCGTAAAGATGTCGCCGACCAGTTCGAACGCAATCGTCTTGGCATCCGGCGAAACATCCAGCGAGAGCCACGTGCCCTCGTCCGTCGTGAATTCGATCTTCCGATCGGACTTCAGCGGTAGCCCCTTCTTTTCGTCCTTCTTTTCGTCCTTCTTATCTTTTTCCTGCTCCGCGGCTTCCTGCTGTCTCGTACCCGCGCTCAGCGCAGCGGCGCCTCCCAGAAAAACCCCGACCACCATCGTCAACACAACAAACCACGCCGTACCGCGCAGGCTGGGCTGCTTCGGAATCATGCTTTTTCCTCCATACCATTTGTCAAACGTTGCTGCCGGAATCCATGGATCGGCATTGCTGCGGGCAATCGGCCTGCCGCACGACACACCCTTGTCTGGCCCTTAGACGCACGCGACCCGGAACCGTTTCGGTAGCACAGGCTCTAGCCTGTGCAGGCCTCTTGAAAGAATGTGAATCAAGAGCAGAGGCTAAGGCCTCCGTTACTGTTACGGTTCCTCTACTTCTTCTCCGCCTCGCCCGCCTCGCGGCTGCGGCGCCGCTGGCACGAGATGCGGAATTCCCGCATCATTCATCTTCTTATTCAGCGCAGGCAGATCCTCCTCCGCAATTTTTTTGACCCGCGCTGACGCATCAGTGACCAACGGAGCCAGCTCCGCCAACTTTTCCTTCTGTTGTCCACCCGGCGCGGCCGCAAAACCGTCCAGGTCTCCCAGCAGGCCCTGCACCTGGTTTGGCAGCGGTTCAGGCTTCCATTCGAATGGCGGCCCTGCGTTCCCCAGCCCCTCGCGCTCGCGGATAAACTTCTCGGCAACCGCGTCCACTTTCTTCTGCAGTTCATCCGCGGCCTTCACGATGTCGTCGGGGATCTTCGTCGCGCTGGGTTTCCCCGCATCCTTCTTCCACTGCTCCCGCGCCATTTTCAGCGCCGTCTGAATTCCTTCAATCGTCTTGCGGTCTTTGTCGGTTGTCTTGGCCATCGCGTAGAGCTGGCCGATGGCCTCGCTCCGCGCCGCGCGGTCCGCGGCCGAGATCACGATCCGCGCATCCTCTTCCACCGTGACTTTTTGCGAGGCCTCCTTCTCACCCGCTTTGATCTTGATGGTGTATTCTCCTGGCTCGGCGATCGGCCCGCGCGGCCCAAACCCATAACCCGCTGCAATGGCCTCTTGTTGCTCCGGCGTCGGCTCGGCCGGCGGATTCCACCGCAGATCCCAGTTCGTGCGGTTCACTCCCGCCGCGCCCGGCCCGTCAAATTCGCGCACCAGCTTTCCATCTTTGTCGACTACGCTGATTTTTGCCTTGCCCTCTTTTTTCGCGGCCGCATCGTCCTTCGGCTTCTCCGCCGCCAGATCTTTCTTGTCCTTATCGTCCTTTTCATTCTTTGGCACTTCCGCGGGCACGGCTTCCTTAAGGTAGTAATTCAAAATCGCGCCGTAGGGCGGATTCTTTGCGGTGAACATTTTCTGCCCCGCGCTCCACCGGCGGTTGCGCAAGTGCCAGGACGTCGCCGCACGCGGCGGAAAGAACGTAAGGGGTGACGCCGCCACGTTCGCATCCATCTTTTCGATCGGCGTCATATCATCAAAAACCCAGATCGACCGCCCATGCGTCGCCAGCACCAGGTCGTTTTCCCGCGCCTGAATTTCGATATCATCCACGGGCACTGTTGGAAAATTGTTTTTCAGTGCGGTCCAGTTCGCTCCGCGATCCCAGGACATCCACAGTCCAAATTCCGTCCCTGCAAACAACAGATTCGTGCTCCGCGGATGCTCGCGCACCACGTGCACGCTCCCCGCCGAATCCGGAATCCCGTCACGGATCGCTTTCCAGTTCTCACCGTAGTCGCTCGTCGCGAAAATATAGACGTTGTAGTCGTCCCCGCGATGCCCGTCAAACGCCACCAGCGCCGCGCCTTCACTCGTTCTCGACGCCACCACGCGGCTCACATACGTTCCTTTCGGCACGCCCGGCACTTTCGGAGCCACGTTCTTCCACGTTTTCCCACCGTCGCGCGTCACCTGCACGTTGCCGTCATCCGTCCCCACCCACAGCACATTCGCGGTCAGCGGCGATTCGCTCAGGGTCGTGATCGTCGGGTATTCTTGCACGCC
>JBGQCW010000158.1:0-5268 GCA_041495565.1 Candidatus Acidiferrum sp. | reverse complement strand
TAGCCTTCGTCCTTCGCCTTGCGGAGATAGATCAGGCAACGCTCCAGGTTGCCCGCCTCGGCGAATGATTTGGCCAGAAGGAAATAGAAGCGTCCGCGGTCACCGACGGACCGATCCTGCAGCAGAGAACCGCTCCTCGAACTGTTGTGTTCGAAGAGCTGCGGATCCAATGCCAGCGCCTGACGGAAGGAGGAGATGGCCTGCTCATATTTTTTGTCGCCGAAATAGGCGTACGCCAGATTGCTATACAGCACGGCCATATCGCTGCGGATACCGATCGCCTTCTGATACGCCCTGATCGCCTTGCCATATCTCTTTCGCTGGTACCAGATGGTGCCGATATTGTTCTGCGCATCGGCATAGGAAGGGTCTGCCTTCGACGCGCGCTCATAATACTTTAGGGCCAGCGAGAGAGCCGCTTGCTGGTGCAGCGAAATCCCAAGCTTATTCAGGTAAACCGGATTCCGCGGATTCTGGTCGGCAAGCCGCTTATAGACCAGAGTTGCATCGCGATAGTCCTTCCGCACCATGTATAGATCGGCGAGCTGTTCATCGGTTAGCTCGGGCCGCACCACAATAACGGAAGCGTCCGCAGGCGACTGTGCCGACGGCTGCGATTGCCCTACACGCGGCGCTACAGCTGTCCCTGGATTTTCGAGGAGCGATTGTCCTGCGGCGGGAATGGAAAGACTAAAGAGGAGGATGCTTGCTGGAAACGCCATTTGTATCCTGGTCATGGCGAATCTCCCTTCTCCGGCTTGGGCTTAACCTTGTCGGGTTCCTTCTTCTTACCCCCAAAGATACCAAATATCTTCTGCAATGAGTTCTTTTTCTTTCCGCTGGGCTGCGCTGAGGGATCGGTCGGGACAGCGCCCTGGCCGGTCGCATTGGGTGGCCGGTTTGGGTCGTAGGGGACAGCCGGCTGCGCAGTTCCCTCGGTTGGGGGTGTCTTGGGCTGCCCCCCGAAAACGTGGGAAAGAAATGAGCCGGTGGAAGAAAGAAGGTTGTGGCCGCCGTGGATCTCGCAGAATTGCGTTGGCGCCGAGCCCGCGACGTAGACTTCCTCCCGGGTCGTCGGACAATTGGCAGTGGCAAGCTGCAGCGATTCAGGGTCGATCACCACCGACTGCACGCCCTCCGGCATCGTGAAATCCTTCACGTCCCGGTAGGCCGCGAGTGCCGTGGCGCGGATCATGAAGTCCGCCCAGATCGGCGCTGCCACAGTGCCGCCTGGGAGCCCAAGGTCGCGATTGTCGTCGAAACCAATCCAGATCACACAGAGGAGATTGGACGTGAAACCCGCGAACCACCCGTCTCGAGATGTACCTGTTTTGCCGGCAGCCGGCAGAGTAAACCCGCGTGCGCGAACACCGGCGCCGGTACCTCGATTCAGGACGTCCTTCAACAAGCTGTCGACGAGAAATGCGACGCGCGGATCCAAGCCAGGGTGCGTCTGCGGCGTAAACTTTTCGAGTTGCGTGCCGTCCGCGCCGATCACGCTCCGGAGAAACTGCGGCTCGGCGCGCGTTCCGACCGTCGCAAAAGTAGTGTATCCCGCAGCGACATCGATCGGCGTCATCTCATAGGCGCCCAGCGCAACGGCCGGCGTCGGCTGGATGTTCATGCCCAGTCCCATCTTTCGCGCGACCTGCACAACGCGGCCGTAGCCGATCAGCTCGGCCACTTTGACGGTCGCGACGTTGAGCGAATTCGTGAGTGCGTCGCGAACCGTCACCCGCCCCATGAATCTTTCGCCGTAGTTGTTGGGCGTGTATTCCTTGCCGTCGAACTCAAACGTGGTGGGCTCGTCGTCGATCGTCGTTGCAGGCGTGATGATGGGTTGCACGCCATCGACGGCATTGTCGAGAGCCGCCGCATAAACGAACGGTTTGAAGACGGAGCCCGGCTGGCGATGCGCGAGAGCATGATTGAGCTGGCTCTGCCCGTAGTCCCGCCCGCCGATAACGGCCTTGATTTCGCCTGTCCGGGGATCCAGCGCAACCAAAGCAACTTGCGCTTGTGGAATCGGTTCCGTACTTCCCTTCTTCGCCATCTCGCGGCGCCACTTGTCGTACTTCTTCGCGAGGAGCGTATCCACGTTCTTCATGCCCGCGTCGACCGCCGCTACGGCTGCGCGCTGTAGCGCGGGATCGAGTGTCGTATAAACGCGGAAATTTTCGCTCAGCAGTTCGTTCTCGGAATAATTGTCCAGCAAGTGGTCTTTTACCATATCGACGAAGTACGGTGCGTCCCCTCCGGAAACGGACGTGCGTACGATTTTCAGCGGTGCGCGCTTCGCGTCTTGAACGTCCCCTTCATTGACGTACTTGTTGTCCAGCATCTGCGTCAGGACGCGGTCCCGCGCCTGTCCCCCGCGCTCGGGATGACGGTCGGCGGACGAGTAGTAGTTGGGCGCGCGAATGATGCCAGCAAGGTACGCGCACTCACCCAGGGACAATTGCCTCAAATCTTTTCCGAAATACGCCACGCTGGCCTCGGCGAACCCGCGAACTCCGAAGCTCCCGCGATTGCCGAGATACACTTCATTCGCGTACATCTCAAAGATCTGTTGCTTGGAAAAGCGCTGCTCGAGTTCGATGGAAACCATCGCTTCCGCGAGTTTGCGCCGCCACGTCCGCTCGTTGGAGAAGAAGAACGTGCGCGCCAATTGCATGGTGATCGTGCTTGCGCCCTGGTAGTGCTGGCTGCTATGCCGCACGTCGGCCCACGCCGCGCCCACGATGCGGATGAAATCAAAGCCGCCGTGCTCGAAGAAGCGTTTGTCCTCGGCGGAAAGAATTGCGTCAACCAGAGTTGCCGGCAAGTCGTCATACCGCACCCGTCGCCGCTTCTCCCGCGCGCTGTCGAAAAGATTCGTGATGAGGTCCGGCTCGATTTCGGCAGTGTCAAGCTCTCCGCCGCCCGCGAGCGGCTTGATGGATCGCACGCTTTTCCCGCGGAACTGCACCGCTAGAGCGTTCTTCTCCCCGAAATAGGAGAGCTTTGACGGGCGGATGTCGACCGTACTGCCCTGAATGGTGAACTGGCCGCGGGCGTTTTCGTCATGCTCCGGGCGGTACCCCACGCGGGTGAGATAAGCGGCTAAATCATCCGGTCCCCAGGCCTGGTCAACGGAGATGTGCTCCGGCGCGGAGAAGATCTGGGTTGTGTTTTGGAGGATATTGCCGGAGAGTCGCGCGTCGATCATGCGCGAATATTTGACGTAGTAGTAGGCGAAAATCCCGCCAGCGGTAAGAAAGATGGCGAAGACGATGCCGAGGATCGTCAATCCGATTGCCGAAGTAAAAAATCCCTTTTGAACGCGAATGCGCAAACCTTTGCTCCCGAGGGCTAAAATTTTATTATCTCGCAAGAACGGGCCCTAGGAAAGGCGGAACTCTCATCTGCCGCACCGCCGGCGACAAATCGGGAATGAGCGGCGCGCTAACAAGGGTTCAGAATAGCGCCTTATTTTCGCTCGACGGAGAAAAATTGAGATCCATGTGGTAGAAAAACAGGTCCACGGGAACGGTGTACTTCAGGGAGATCCTCACAACGGCATTGCTGGCGGCCACCTTGATGTCCTCGCGCTTCGCGGGAATTTCCAATTCCTGCACCACCTTGAAAATATTGTCCCGAATCTGCTCCTCGGAGTATCGATTCACCACTGCAAAGCGCGCCTGCTCCTGTATCTTGTCCGAGAGCTGATAGTCCGAGATGTAGGCAGGGACGATTTTCACGGCGGAGTAGATGGCCAGCACAATGAACGCCGTATATACGATGGCCTTGAGCTTGCCTTCTCCGCGTTCGGAGCGGCGGCAAGTGGAAACGCGGCCATCTCGGATGCCAGCCAGGTACAAGAGATTCATCTCCCAGAGCCGTCGGCCCGCAGAAGCTGTGCTGGGCCGCGCAGTGCGGCGAAACGCAATGGCTCTTCCTAGTAACGCTAGCACTGGGGTGAAGGAGTGTCGAGAAATTGGCGTAGGCCGTGTTCCCGGAAAGGAACGGGGCTAGTACGCACGCCCAAAAATCGCGCGCTCAGCAGCAGGCTGGCCGCAGGAGACGCAGGCACCGGAGCTGCCTGGTTGTTCGAGTGGGATGCAGCGCATGGTGGCGCGTGTTTCCTCTTTGATCTTGGCTTCGCACTCAGCGCTGCCGCACCAGAAGGAGAAGGCAAAGCCGGTTTCGACAGCCTTTTTCAGGTCGTCGTAGGTTTTCGCATCGTGCGTGTTGCTCTTTCGGAACGCCAGCGCCCTGTCGTAAAGCGACTGTTGAATTTCCGCGAGCAGGCGGTCGGCGGTCGCCGGCAAATCAGCGAGCGACACGCTGATCTTCCCTTCTTTGCCGGGGCGGTCGCGCCGCGCCAACACGGCAGCCTGTTTGGCCACATCTTTGGGACCAAGTTCCACACGCAGCGGAACACCGCGCATCTCCCAATCGTTGAATTTCCAGCCGGGGCTCTGGCCTTCGCGCTCGTCCAGCGTGACGCGAATATTGGCCTTCGCCAGTTCGGTCTTCAGCTTTTTCGCGATGTCGAGAACGATGGATTTTTCATCCTCCGTCTTGAAAATCGGAACAATGACGGCCTGATAAGGCGCGAGCTTCGGCGGCAGAATGAGTCCCTGGTCGTCGCCGTGCACCATGATAATGGCGCCGATCATCCGGGTCGAAAGTCCCCACGATGTCGTCCAGCAATGCTGCAACTGGCCGTTCTGGTCGAGGTATTTAACCTCGAAGGCTTCGGCGAAATTCTGGCCGAGGAAATGCGACGTCCCGGATTGCAGCGCTTTGCCGTCACCCATCATCGCTTCGATGGCATAGGTGGTATGCGCGCCTGCAAATTTTTCCGACTCCGATTTTCTTCCGGGAATTACGGGGATGGCCGCATCGTTCACCGCGAAGTCCGTATAGATGTCCAGCATCTGACGCGTTTCGGCTTCGGCTTCTTCGCGCGTAGCGTGCGCCGTATGGCCTTCCTGCCAGTAGAACTCCAGCGTGCGCAGAAAAAGCTTGGTACGCAGTTCCCACCGGACCACGCTGTTCCACTGGTTCATCAGCACCGGCAAGTCGCGGTAGGATTGAATCCATTTCGACCACATGTGGCCGATGATGGTCTCTGACGTGGGCCGAATTACCAGCGGCTCCGCGAGCTCTTCCCCGCCTCCGATGGTGACGACGGCAAGTTCCGGCGAAAATCCTTCGACGTGATGTTTCTCCTTGTCGATGAAGCTGCGTGGAATGAGAAGCGGAAACGCCACGTTCTGGTGT
>JBGQCW010000157.1:0-5334 GCA_041495565.1 Candidatus Acidiferrum sp. | reverse complement strand
TTGCGGAAATTGCTCGCTCACTTTTCGCAGCGCACTGCGAACCTTCGGGAGCTTCAGGTTGTAGATCTTCCTCATTCCGGCAAGCGAATGGCACTCGAGAAGATTCAAGAAGGATAGGCGGATAGGGCCGGCCTCCGCAGGTTCGACGATAGGCGGCTGCTTGCCATATCCGGTGAGCCAATAGCGCAAAGTGTTGTAGGGAACTTTGAGATAGACAGCGGCCTCAGACAGACCGTAGGCGGGTTCATCGTAGAGTTTGTTGTAGCGGGCGGTCATCGTGTGGACACCGTTCTGACTCTCACGGTGTCCTTCTATACTACCATTTCTCGGATTTGGCCAGACCGAGTGTTACCACTCTTGCATGCACGTGTCCAGCGGAGAGAACGCAAGGGCCCCTGACAAGGCGCGCCTATTTGCGGAAGAAATCGATTAAGAGTTCGGGGACGCCAGCGGGTTCTGGGTGCAGGAGCCAGCACAGGTGAAGGGCGACGTCACGCTTTTGCGCGCGGAAAGACGGCGTAGAGGATGGCGACGTAGTGGCAAGTGCTTCCGGCCATGACGAAGAGGTGCCAGATGACGTGGTTGAAGGGGATTTTTTTTGAGGCGTAGAAAATGACGCCGAGCGTGTACATCAGGCCGCCAACGACCAGCCAGACCAGGCCGGCGGCAGGCACGTTGGCAAGGATTGGCTTGACGGCGACGATACCGACCCAGCCCATCACGACATAGAGCGAGGTGGACAAGATAGGGAAATGGCCGGCGAACCAAAGTTTGAAGAGGATGCCTGCGAGCGCGAGTCCCCAAATGACACCGAAGAGCGACCAGCCCCACGGGCCGCGGAGATTGACGAGCAAAAACGGCGTGTAGGTGCCAGCGATGAGCAAGTAGATGGCGCAATGATCGAAGATGAGGAGGGCGCGCTTGAGGCGCGGCGACGGGATGCCGTGGTAGAGGGTGGAGGCGGCGTAGAGGGAGATAAGAGTGGCGCCGTAGATGGCGCAGCCCGTGATTTGCCACGGGCCGCCGCGCATCAGAGCGAGGACGAGCAGGACAACGAAGCCGATGATGCTGAAAACCAGGCCTATGCCATGAGTGATAATGTTGGTGAGCTCTTCGATAGAAACACGGTTTGTTGGCGCCGGGGACACGAGAAAGGTTCCAGCTGACATTGTTGCCTCGCGGAGCAGGCTGCGCAAGAGGTATTCGTGGGTGGCGGGTGCGACGGAAAGCGGCAGCCCTTCGAGGCTCTGGGCGAGCAAGGCTGCCGCACTCCAAACTGGTCGAGAAGAGTACCGGAAGTGCGCTCTATCGGCGGAAGAAATCGATCAGAAGTTCAGAGACGCGGGCGGGTTCTTCGTGCTGGAGCCAGTGAGTGGCATCTGCAAACGTGTACAGTTCGGCGTCAGTGCAGTACCGCAGACTTTCCTTTGCCATTTCCAGCATGAGGAAGGCGTCGCGCTCGCCCCACAGAATGCGTGTGGGAATGTGCACTGTGCGATCAGGAAACTTGGTGCGATAGCGAAACAACGCGCGATACCAGTGGATCATGGCGGTGACGGCGCCGGGCTGAGACCACGCCGTGCGGTATTGAGCCAGATCTTCGAGGGAGAAAGTGCCGGCGCGGCTGGAGCGGAGAAGCGCTCGCACGCCAATCTGATAGTCATTCACGGAGAAGAGAGTTTCGGGCAACCAGGGGAGCTGAAAGAAGAACATGTACCAGCTTCGGAGGAGCTGTCGAATGTGAGTACTAAGAAACTTGCGCATCACGGAAGGGTGAGGGACATTGAGGACCACGAGCTTGGCGATGCGCTGCGGATGCAGGATGGCAGTGCTCCAGGCAACGGCCGCGCCCCAATCATGACCCGCGAGCAAGATCTTCTGTTGGCCGAGCTGATCCGCAATCGCAATCACATCGGATACGAGTTCGGTGAGGGCGTAGGAGGCGACTCCGGCAGGTTTGCTGCTGAGGTTATATCCGCGCTGATCTGGCACGATGACGCGAAACCCCGCGGCGGCCAATGGCTCGATCTGTTTGCGCCACCCATACCAAAATTCCGGGAAGCCATGGAGAAGCAGGACGACGGGGCCGTCTTTCGGTCCGGCCGCGACGGCGCATAACTGAACGGCGCCGTTTTGAAAGGAGAGTGTTTCCAGAGGATTTGACATGAGAGGAGATTCTACCTGCCTAAGGAGCAGCATGCCTCAGGAGAAGTGAGAATCAGAATCCAGGGGCGCCGGAGGTGGCGGGGCGCATTTCCGGTGCGTTGACGCCGAAACGGAGGCGCGCGAAGTAAGTTTGGCCGAGGGACATGCAGCCGGTGTAGAGGTAGCCCCAGACGAAGAGCAGCAGAAATGGCACAGTGGCGTAATTTTCGTTAAGGATCGCGTAGACGACGGTCAGCGAGAAGTACAGGCCGAGAAGGATTTCCGCGTAGGGCATCCAGCCGGCTTTGTTCTTGTAGGATTTTTTCGCGAAGGTGCCCTGCTTCCCTTCGATATTGAATTTTGGCGTGCGCGCAAACTCGCTTTTCTTCCCGACGATCGCTTCCAGGACGGCTTGTGCATTGCGCACGGAAATTCCAATGCCCGTGGCCATGACGAAAGGCAAATAGAGGATCGTGCGCCGCCAGGTCTTGGGGCGAAGCTCTCTTTGCGCGACGAGGTAGAAGCTGGAGATGGAGCAAGTGGAGGCGAGGAACAGCGGCAGATCGATGAGCAGCATCTGGAACCAGCCCTGCTGGAAGCGTACGATCATGACCGGGAGAAGCATCGTGGAAAGCAAAACCATGAGCGGGTAGCTGATATTCGCCGTCAGGTGAAAGAAAGCCTCCGCCTTGACGTGCCAGGGCGCATCCGACTTCAAAACTTTGGGCAGAATTTTTTTCGCCGTTTGCATGAGGCCCTTGGCCCACCGCGCTTGCTGCGCTTTGAAGCCGTTCATGTCCACGGGAAGCTCGGAAGCGCACTCGATCTGAGGAAGGTACAGAAACTTCCAGCCTTTGAGCTGCGAACGATAGGAAAGATCGGTGTCTTCCGTGAGTGTGTCGTGCTCCCAGCCACCCGCTTCATCGATGGCTTTGCGGCGCCACACACCGGCGGTGCCGTTGAAATTAAAAAAAGTGCCGCGGCGGGAACGCGCGCCGTGCTCAACGACGAAGTGGCCGTCGAGCAGAATGGTCTCCACGTTTGTCAGCAACGAGTAGTCGCTGTTGAGATACGTCCAGCGCGTTTGCACCATCCCGATCTTGTCGCCGCCGTCTGGATTCATGAAATAGGGAATCGTGCGGCGAAGAAAATCGGGTTCGGGCAGGAAATCGGCGTCGAAGATAGCTACGAATTCGCCCTTTGCGGTTTTCAAGCCGTTTTCCAGTGCCCCAGCTTTGTAGCCTTCGCGATTGGTCCGATGAATGTAGGCAATGGGCATGCCCTGCGCCACGTGGCGCTCGACGCAAGCTCGCGCCACCTGCTGCGTTTCGTCTGTCGAATCGTCAAGAACCTGCACGTCCAGGAGTTCGCTCGGGTAATCAAATCGGGAAACAGCTTCGACGAGCCGCTCGATTACGTAACGCTCGTTGAATATCGGCAGTTGGATCGTCACGCGCGGCCAATTTTCGACCGGCGGCGGCGGCGCGGGAATATTCTTCGAGTAAACGAAGTAGTTGTACACGAGCCAGTAGCGGTGCAGACCGTAGACCGCGAGAACAAACAGGACGATGAAGTAGGGAATCATCATCGCCAGGTCGAAGGCGTTCGCGTGGTAGATCCCCACAAAAGTCTTATCCGTGATCTTGTGCCAGTAATGACTGACAGAATTCTGCGCCGCGAGAGATACCGAGAGTAGGAGTGTCGTATACACGTTGCTGAGCTGATCCACAGACCGCGTCTGGCACTTCGCGCCGGTATTGGGAGACAACGATTATAAGGCGGGGCCGCCCACAGTCAATGCGCCTTAGTCAGCCGGGTCTAGCAGTAGACCGTCAAGCTGTGAGCACGATTTTCCCCGCGGCCCCCGGCTCGAGAATTTCCTTATGGGCGCGTGCAGCCTCGGCTAGAGGCAGCTCTTTGCCAACGACCGGGCGCAGTGTGCCGTTCGCAAGCCCCGCGACGAGTCCTGCATGAATCTCGATTTCTTCCGCGGGACTGATGCCCCAGAGCGTGAAGGCCCGGATGGAGGCGCGGCGGCTCATCAGTTCGCGGGCGTTGATGGTGACTTCGCCGCGGTTGCCGATGACGATCACGCGGCCGCGCGGGGCGAGCAGCTTCAAATCATGCGCGAGGTTCACGTTGGCAAGCATTTCCAGAACGATGTCCACGCCGCGTCCGCCCGTGGCCTTCAATATCTCTTCCTGATAGCCCGCTTTGCGGTGATCAAATACCTGATGGGCACCCTCGCGTTTTGCCAGGTCCAGGCCTTTTTGCGTGCCGGCAGTCCCAAAAACAGTCAGGCCCATGGCGCGCGCCATTTGTACCGCGGCGCTGCCAACACCGCCGCTCGCGCCGTGCACCAGAACCGTTTCGGACGCGCGAGCTTCGGCCGAGTGATGAAGCCCGTGATACGCGGTCCCATAAGGAACCCAAACGCCCGCGCCCTGCCCGAAACTGAGTTTTTCTGGAAGCGCATGCACCTGCTCTTCCAGCGCGAGAGCATATTCCGCGTAAGCGCCGGTCAGCGTCTTCGCGGTGTAAACGCGGTCGCCCTTCTTGACTTTCTTCACATCGTTGCCCACGGCTTCGATGACACCCGCTCCATCGGAACCAGGCGTGTAAGGAAGCGGCGGCTTTACGGGGTACGTGCCCGCGCGCATGTAAGTGTCGTAGGGATTCACGCCCGCGGCATGAATGCGCACGAGAACTTGCCCGGCGGCGGGCTTTGGCGTGGGCACTTCTTCGAGTTTAAGGACTTCCGGACCGCCAAATTCACGAACGAGAATGGCTTTCATTTATTTGGTCTCCCAATTGTACAATCGGCACTGCTCGTGACACTAAAAGTGGTCGTCAGCGGCAATCGCCGCGGCTTCCTTTTGTAAAACAACCGGGTCAGCCGGAACCGGCGCGTAACGCGGCGCGGGAGAATAATGGACTCGAACGCGTCCCAGATGACGATCAGGAAGATCGCGACACCCGCGGCGAAGGCACCCGGAACTGGAATCACGTGCGGCATTGTACCTGTTTGGCCCGTTCGATGAGAACGTGCGAAGAGAACGCCCAGTTAGTTAGGGTTCGAGCCGTGCGCTGACGCTGATTTCGGCCTTGAACAGTTTCGAAACCGGGCAGCCAGTCTCTGCAGCTTTCACCGCCGCGTCGAATTTCGCTTTGTCCGCCCCCGGAACACGC
>JBGQCW010000156.1:0-5377 GCA_041495565.1 Candidatus Acidiferrum sp. | reverse complement strand
GCCTCAAGGCGCTACTGCCTGTTCTTCGTTGTCGCAAATTTCGAATATCTTAACCAACTTGGAGAGTTGCAGAACTTCCCTGACGGTCGTGTTCAGTCCGAACAAGATGAACCGCGAGCCAACATCGCGCGAGGCTTTCAAACCTTCGACCAGCGACGCCACGCCGGAGCTGTCAATGTACCGGACAGCTTTTAGATTGAGGATGACCCGTGGCGTGCGCAACTCGCGAAGCTCGCGCAAGAGAGGCTTCCGCAATTCCGGCGACGTCGAAAGATCAATGTCTCCCGAAATGTCGAAAATAGTAATTTTGTCCAGATGGCGCGCGGAAATCTGCACGGTTGATTCTCCTCAGGAGCCCCTGCGGGGCCCCGGCACACGAAGAAATTTTACGAGCCGGAGCTGATTGCGGCCGTTTGTGCGGCGGAATTCTACCGCATCCATGCTCTCTCGGATGAAATGCAGGCCCAAACCACCTGGCCGCACATCCTCAAGCGCGCGCCCGCACAGCTTTGCGCGATCAACCTTTTTGCCTCGATCGACCAGAACGATTTCGAGAGCTTCCCTGTTTGCTCCGCGCCAGGGTGCTCGAATGCGGCGGAACGAAACTTCGATGGGCCGTTCCCCGCGTCCGGCGTACGCGTGGCGAATGATATTTGTCAGTGCTTCGTCTACCCCGAGGACTACGGCCCGGCACTCCGATTCGGGAAACCCCAGCCTCTCGGCGAGCTGCGTCACCGCGCCGCGCACCACGCAAAGCGTCTCTGGATTACTGCGCAATTCCATTTTTAGTAGCAAACTGCGCCGGCTCACGTGAGCGTTCTCCCCCGAACCAGAAACCTGGATTTAACTTAGGGTCGTGGCACCTAGGAAATGTGTATCACTCCATCTTCGAATCTGAATAAATTCTGCGGGCAGACCCGGTGTCTCAAAAACTGCCCAGATAATACACGCAATTTGGCCCTGAGCAACTGGTATGGTCCTGCTGGGGCTCCGGAGCCAATTGCGAAAAGGCATCGCCATTTTCTCTAGCGATTCCCAAGAGAAATTTCAGTCGTTAGAGTTTCTTCAAAGAGAGGAAAAATCGAATCTCAGGCAGCTGGCAAGTCTTTTGCTGACCTTGCCTCCTGTGAAAAATTTGGCGGACGGGCCTGTAAGCCGGATTCTGTGCGGCACGCAATTCGCAGAGCGAATTGCGTGCCACGGCGATCATTCCTCTAGGTCACGGTTCGCACCGTGACTCCAGCAGCCTACCCGAGGGTTTTCAATCGGCGATGGCTTGCGCCACCGCGAAAGGAGCGCGTTCATTTGCATGAACGCTTGCTCATCGAGCCGGGCCGGCTCTCCCCTCCTATTTGGCCTTGCACCACGCGGGGTTTTCCGTGCCCCCGATGTTGCCATCGAGGCGGTGGGCTCTTACCCCACCTTTTCACCCTTACCAAACGATGCGAGCATTTCGAAGACGTCTCACAGGTTTCCCTGTGCGATGCCACCGCGCTTCACTCCGCCGGCGGTCTATTCTCTGTGGCACTTTCCGTGAACGAATCGGACGGCACAGGCTGAAGCCTGTGCTACCCAAACCGCACCCCTGGCGTTACCAGGCGCGTTGCCCTGTCAAGAGTTCCGCTCCTCACAAAGTGAAGAGCGTGCCTCAGGACGGTGTCCGGACTTTCCTCCCGCCCAGCCATCTTGCGATGACCAAGCCAGCGATCACCCGGCCCGCCCGCCACTTTCATTATACCGCGAGAATGTCCCGATTGAGCGCAAGAAGAGACAATGACTCTACTGAAGCGACTTCAGTCCGAGCAGCTTCTCGAATTCGGCTTCGCTGAGGATCGTCACGCCGAGTTCTTTGGCTTTGTCATATTTCGAACCAGGGTCCGTGCCCACCACTACGTAGTCCGTCTTCTTGCTCACCGAGCCGGAGACCTTGCCACCATGTTGTTGCACGATTTCGCCGGCCTCTTCCCGCGAGCGATTCGCGAGGCCGCCGGTGAAGACAAAACTTTTGCCCGCAAATTTGTCGCTCTTGACTTTGCGCTTTTCCGCCGTCGGATGCACGCCCGCTTTGTGCAGTTTCTTGATGAGCTTCAAATTCGCGGGCTCGGAGAAAAACTCGACAATGCTGGCGGCGACTTTCGGTCCGACTTCCGGCACCTCGATCAGCTGCTCTTCCTTTGCCGCGGCCAATTCTTCCAACGAAGAGAAATGTTCCGCCAGCAACTGTCCCGTGCGTTCTCCCACAAATTGTATGCCGAGTGCGTAGATCAGCCGCGCCAAACTGTTCTTCTTGCTGGCTTCGATTTCATCGAGCAGGTTCTGCGCCGATTTTTCGGCCATGCGTTCCAGCCCGGCAACCTCCTCGAGCTTCAGCGAATAGAGATCGGCGACGTCCTTCACCAGTCCCTTGTCCACAAGCTGGTCTACGATCTTTTCGCCTAGTCCATCGATATTCATCGCATGCCGCCCCGCAAAGTGCAGCAACGACTCCTTTCGCTTCGCTGGGCACGCCGCGTTCACACAGCGATACGCCACTTCACCTTCCACGTGATGAATCGTGCCGTCGCACTCCGGGCAGTGTTTCGGCATCTTGAAAGGCTTGCGGTGCTTCCCTTCTTTCACAACCTTCAAAACGTGCGGAATCACTTCTCCGGCCCGCTCGATCAGTACCGTATCGCCGATCTGCAATCCCAGCCGCTCGATTTCGTCCAGGTTGTGGAGCGTGGAACGGCTGACAGTGACGCCCCCCACTTGCACCGGCTCGAGCACCGCCACCGGGGTCAACACTCCCGTGCGCCCCACCTGCACGATGATTTCGTTGACGACCGTCGTCTCCTGCCGCGCGGGATACTTGTACGCAATCGCCCAGCGCGGTGCTTTCGCCGTGTAACCCAGTTCGTTTTGAATGGATGTGGCGTTCACTTTGACCACCACGCCGTCAATTTCGTACGCCAGTTTCTCGCGCTTCGCGTCCCAATCGTCACAGTACGCGGTCACCGCCTCGATCCCGGCGCACAGCTTCCAGTCGTCGGAAGCGCGGAAGTGCAATTGCTTTAAAGCCTGCAGAGAATCGGCATGCTTCGCAAACGGCACTTTTCCATCCACGAGCAGATAGTACGCAAAGAAATCGAGCCGCCGCTCAGCCGTAATCGCCGGATCGAGGACGCGCACCGCTCCCGCCGCGGAGTTCCTCGGATTCACAAAAATCTTGCCGCCGATCTGCTCTTGTTGCCGGTTCAGTGCCTCGAACGACTTCCGCGTCATCATCACTTCGCCGCGCACTTCGAAATCCTGCGCAAGCTTGATCTTCTTCAGCACCGCCGCATCCACCCTGAGCGGAATCGAGCGAATCGTTTTCACGTTCGGCGTGACATCTTCGCCGGTCGTGCCGTCGCCGCGCGTGACGCCCCTCACGAGCATTCCGTCCTCGTATTGCAGGGAAATGCTCAGCCCATCGAACTTGTGCTCGGTGATGTACTCGATTTTCTGCTGACCGCTTCCTTCCCTCACGCGCCGGTCCCAGTCCCGCAGCGCGTCATAAGAAAACGCATTGTCAAGGCTCAGCATCGGCCGCGCGTGACGCACTGTCTGGAATCCTTCGCGCGGAGCGCCACCCACGCGCACCGTCAGCGAATCCGGGGTGACCAGATCCGGATGCGCCGCCTCCATCTCTTTCAAACGGTCCATCAGCCGGTCGTAGGCGGCGTCCGAAATCTCCGGATCATCGAGCACGTAATACCGGTATTCGTGATACCGGAGCTTCTCTCGAAGCTCCTCCACTTCTTTCTTGATGGCAGCGGGTACAGCTTTGGCCATGAAGCCCTCGGCACAACAGTGTGCTGGAAATCACCTGATATTATATAGAATGAATCTCTTACTACACGAACGGGACACAAGAGAACCAGCGATGACCTCAGATTTACGAAACGCGCTCTTGATTCACAACCCGAACGCCGGTAACGGCGGAAGCGGCCGGCGCCGCATGCTCGATGAAGCGCGGCGCATCTTTGCGATGGGTGGGATTGAAGCCGATCTCATGGAAACTACCGGCCCAGGCCATGCGACCGAAATTGCACGGCGCGCCGCCAACGAAGGCCGCGGGCTTGTGATCGCCTGCGGCGGTGACGGCACGCTGAACGAAATCGTAAACGGCCTCGCAGCGCAAGAAAATGGACACCGCGTTCCGCTCGCGCTTCTTCCCGGCGGAACCGCGAACATTCTCGCAAAGGAATTGGACTTGCCCTGGGACATCCCCAGCGCCGCGGAAAAGCTGGTTCGCGGCAGAGTAAAGGAGATCGCGCTAGGCCTGGCCACGCCCCTGGAGCACCCCGAGAAGAAGAAATATTTCCTGAGCGTTGGCGGCGCGGGCCCCGACGGCATGATCGTCTACGCCATCGACCTGGACCTGAAAGCGCGCCTCGGCATTCTGGCCTATTGGTGGCAGGGTGCCCGCGAGGTCTTCCGCTACAAATTTCCGCACTTCCGTGTCGTCACCGGCGACAAGAAGATTGACGCTTCCCTGATCATCGTCGGCCGCACCAAAAACTACGGCGGTCCTTTCAAGATCACCACCGGCGCCGATCTCTACGAAGACCAGTTCGAAATGATGGCGCTGACGACGCAAAGTGGCTTGCGCTATCTGAGCTATCTGCCGAGCTTGTGGCTCGGCGATCTTCGTGAGGCAGAGGGCGTCCATTTTTGGAAAGCCGAAAAGTTGGTTTGCGAGCCGCTCGGCAAAAATCCCGTCTATGCCCAGGTTGACGGCGAAGCCCTCGCTCGCTTGCCCGTCGAATTTAAGATCGTCCCCCGTGCCTTGCAACTACTTGTCCCCTACAAACCCACGTAGCGGTCACCTTCTGAGGCGGGCGTCCTCCGCCTCACACCAGTAGCGCCACTCCTTCCAAGTGTGGCAGCCATCCTGCCGCTTTTCAGTCGCGAGCATCACGCCCTCCATCGAATTCATGAGATAACCTTAACCGTGGATCCCCTTACCCATGCCCTGGCATCCTACGCCCTGAAGCGCGCAGTTTTCCCCCGCGTCACGCGCCCCGTGACTTTTGCCGTTGTCATCGCGGGAACGATCGCCGATATCGACGGCCAAAGCGCGCACTTCGGCCCCTCTGCCTTTCTCACCTGTTATCGCACCTACTGCCATTCCCTCTTTGCGGCTTTTCTGTTCGCTCTGCTTGTCACACTTCCATTTCTCCTGCGCAACCGGCGCTCTCCCGAAAAGCAAACTCCGCTTCTCACGGTTTTCAAGCCTGCGCTCGCCGCCGCCGTCCTCCATCTCCTTATGGATACTTGGCAGAGCACAGGTGTTGAACTCTTTTGGCCTTTCTCGACGCGGCGGTTCGCGTTGGATTGGGTCGCCCGCTTCGAT
>JBGQCW010000155.1:0-5377 GCA_041495565.1 Candidatus Acidiferrum sp. | reverse complement strand
CGTCTCCACGGAGCCATTCGTAAACGTGTTCTGTACGTTGAAACGCACGCGCGGCGTTACTCCACGCTCCAGATAACGCTCCAGTTGTCCTTGGTCCTCCGCCGTCATGGATACGACCGGCACCGCAAAGTCCGCGTTGAATCCCAGAATTCCCGTGTGCGTCAGGTTCATCCCCGCGGACTTGCTTCCGCCTTGTCCCCCGATTACCGCCACCACCCCCGCTGGTCCCGCCGCCTTCAAGAAGTCGCCGAACTCTGCAAAGAGCGCCATGAGCTCCTTGCTTGCCTTGCCTTTCCCGATCACCAGCACCACTTTGCCCTTGAGCCGCGCAATGTTCTTGATCTCGTTGTCCAGGTCGAACAGATTCACCGGAACGATGTCGCCCTCTGCTCCGCCCGGCGCCGTCGAACCCGTCCAGCCCATCGCGTCGACATGCAGCTTGTGCCGCACGGGTGTCAGCAGCTCCGCTTCCGCCGAGCCACGCGTCCATCCCTTCCAGATCGTGTATTTCTCTGTATGTACGTTCTCCAGGCCCATGGCCTTCATCTTGGCCACGCCCCACTCTTCGGCTTTTCTCTCCCCGGGCGAGCCCGTCACTCGCGCGCCGATGTTGTCGCTCAATTCCGTCAGAAATTGAAACGCATGTGAATTCATCTCGCCTTCGCCCGCAATCTTCGCCAGCGCCGGCAGCGTCCCGTCCTCAATCGGCCCCTTGGCCGCCGGTCTATCGTCCGCGCGCAAAATCCCCGCGCCCGCCACGCAACAGCCCAGCGTCAATCCAGCTACCAACGCCTTGATTCTTCGCATCCGCTCTCTCCTTGCGCCATTCGCGCACGCAAACTCTACCACGCTGTCAGACGCACTCGCCGAAGAACGGTTTCCTTGGACTGCGGCAGTCCAACTGCCGCTTTTGCGGTCGTCATCCGGGGGAGGCTGCCTTCTTCTCGCTCTGCGCTTCTCTGCGTCTCTGCGTTAGGTTCTCTTCTTGCTTCTCCGTGATCTCTGCGTTCCTCCTCTGTGCCCTCTGCGTTAAGTCTTTTCTTTTTCCGAGGGTTTGTCACTCGAACCATACCAGCTACAATCTCTTCGTGGCCCTAAGTGAGTTCCGTCGCCCATACCTAGTCTGCGCACTCCTACTCTCCTGGTCTCTCTTCCTCTGCCCTCCAATCCACGCCCAGCAGCAACCCGCTCAATCAGCCGACAAGCAGTCCGCGCCGCAAACTCCCGCGCAGATCGAGCTTCTGGAAACGAAAGTTCGCTTTGAAACCAACGGCGACTCCCGCAAGGAAGTCCACTGCATCGTCAAAATCAGCTCGGAACTCGGCGTCCGCCAGTTCGCCCGCCTCAATTTCGACTACAACCGCTCTTTTGAATCCATCGACATTCCCCTCGTTCGCATCACCCATCCCAGCGGAGGCACCGCCGACATTCTTCCCAGCGCCATCACCGACAATCCCAATCCCGTCGTCGTCAACGCCCCTGCCTATCAAGACGTCCGCGTAAAATCCGTCCGCATCCTCGGCCTCGCTCCCGGCGATAACCTCGAATACCGCGTCCTCACCACCGTCTCGCATCACCCCCTCGCCCCTGACTTCTGGCTCGACCACTCCTTCGACCGCTCCGGCGTGGTCACAGAAGAAATTTTCGAACTCGACCTGCCGGGCCATCTGAACTCAACCACGCGAATGACCGGCCCTGGGAATGGCCGCTTGGCGGCGATTTATGTCGGCGTTCCGTGGACCTCCAGGCAGCACTCTGGCGAAGGAGATTCCGCTCGGTCGGAGTATCGTTGGGAAATCGCTTCAACCCGAACGCTTCCGCCTGCTGTCGATGACGACCGCGTGGCCGCACCCGATGTGATCGTCTCCAGTTTTTGGGGTTGGAATCGCATCGTGGAGCGTCTAGCGCCGCAGTTTCTGAGCGGGACCGAGGAAGACCGTAAGGAAATCCAGGACCGGCTAATCGCTTTCGCTCCCCGCGCCAAGACTCCCGTCATGATGCTCCGCGCAAGCTACGAATTCGTGTCGCAAAAACTCAGAACCGTTGACCTGCCGGTCGGCGCAACGGGATTTCAAATCCGCCACGCCAGGGAAATCTTCGACTCCGGCTATGCCACGCCCGAAGAAAAATGCTTCTTGATGGCAAAGCTTGCTAGCCTCGCGGGAAGTACGCCGGAGATTCTGTTTGCGGGCGCTCCCGAGTTGCAGAAACAATTCCCTCGCCCCACTGTCTTCAATCACATTTTCGTCGCTGTGTCCGAGAAAAAGAAACGCTTCGCTCTTGATCCCAGCGTCGAAGTCGCTCCTTTCGGCGTCATCCCATCCCAGTTTCGCGGCAAGCCCGCCTTTACCCTTACTCCGTTCGACGCGGGAGACGTCATATACGAGCCGTGGGCGGTGTTGCCGACGGATCTCCCATTCCCGTCTTCCCAGCGCGTGACTGTCGACGCCGCGCTCGCCGACGACGGCAAGCTCACCGCGAAAGTTCATTACTCGATGCGCGGCGACAATGAACTGCTTCTCCGCGTTGCGTTTCACCAGGCGCCCAAAGAAAAATGGAAGGATCTCGCCCAGCTTCTCTCCCTCTCCGATGGATTCCGTGGCAAGGTAACCAGCGTCACCGCGTCCGACCCTTCCGCCACGCGCGAGCCTTTCACGCTCGATTACGAAATCACCATGCCCAAATTCGTGGATTGGTCCAAGAAGCCCGTGCGCATCCCTGCGCTGCTCCCACAAATCGGCTTGCCCGATCCGCCCGCGAAACCATCCGCTGGCGCTGCCGCGTCACCGATCGAGCTCGGCACGCCCCTCGAAGTCGAAACGCACATGACCCTGCACCTTCCACCCGGCACGACCGTGCGCACGCCCACCGGCACCTCCGTCCAGCGCGACTACGCCACCTTCGCCTCGCAGTACTCCGCGAAAGGCCCAACGATCGCGGCCTCACGCCACATCAATTTTCTGTTGAGGGAAGTTTCCGCCGAGCGTGCCGCGGACTACAATGCATTCCTTCGCGCCGTCCAGAACGACGGAGCCCAGGACTTCACCCTGGACCGCAAAGATACCTCACCGACTGAACCCAAGCCGTCGGCTCCGAAAACGCCGGCTTCCGCGCAAACCGGCCCGTCCAAGCCTTAAGTGCTACCTAAGCTCTAGAATTTCCTTCTCTTTGGCCGCAGAGAGGTCCTCGATCTTCTTCGTTTCCGCGTGCGAAATCTTTTCCATCTCTTCGATCGCCCGCTTCTGCTCGTCCTGGCTGATTTTCTTGTCCTTCTCCAGCTTGTCGATGGCTTCCTTGATGTCGCGCCGGATGTTGCGCACCGCCGTGCGGTGATTCTCCAGCACCTTGTGCAAGTGCTTCACGATCTCCTTGCGGCGCTCTTCCGTCGGCGACGGCATGGGCACGCGCACCACCTTGCCGTCATTCGTGGGATTCAGCCCGAGGTCGGACGTGCGAATCGCCTTGTCAACCAGCGGCACAACGCTCGGATCCCACGGCGAAATCACCAGCAGCGTCGCCTCCGGCACCGTCACCGTCCCGAGCTGATTCACCGGCATCGGCGTCCCGTGATAGTCCACGCGGATGGCGTCCAGGATGGACGCGTTGGCGCGCCCCGTGCGCACCGTTGCCAGTTCCTTGCGAAAATCCTCGACGGCTTTCTCCATCCGCGTCCTTGCCGCCGCCATCGCATCTTTCGTTGTCGCAATCGTCGTCATGATTCGCAGTCCTTAGTTTTTAGTCCTTAGTACTTAGTCCAAAGAGACATGCAAAGAAGGTCCCAAGTTGATTGCCGGTTTCAAGTTCTTTCTAACAACCAAAAACTTACCACTAACAACTGCTCTACGCCGGAGTCACCTTCGAGCCCACGCGCTCGCCCAGCACCACCCGTTTGATGTTCCCATGCTCGTTCATGTTAAACACCACGATCGGCATGCCGTTGTCCATGCACAGCGAAATAGCCGTCGAATCCATCACCTTCAGGTTCTGGTTCAGCACTTCGCGGTAAGAAATGGCGGCAAAGAATTTCGCGTCCGGCCTCGTCTCCGGATCGGCGTCGTAAATCCCGTCTACGCGCGTGGCCTTCAGGATCACGTCCGCTTTGATCTCCATCGCGCGCAGCGCCGCCGCCGTGTCCGTTGAAAAATAAGGATTCCCTGTGCCCGCCGCAAAAATCACCACGCGGTTTTTTTCCAGGTGCCGCATCGCGCGCCGCCGGATAAACGGCTCGGAAACCTCTTTCATCTCGATGGCGCTCAGCACGCGCGTAAAAACGCCTTCCTTTTCCAGCGCATCCTGCAGCGCTAGCGCGTTGATCACCGTCGCGAGCATCCCCATGTAGTCGCCGGTCGCACGGTCAATCTCGAATCCCTTTTGCCGCGCGCCGCGGAAAATATTTCCGCCGCCAACCATGATCGCCGTTTGCACTCCCAGTGCGTGCACTTCCTTGAGCTCGCGCGCGATGGCCTGAATCGTTGCGCCGTGAATGCCGAAGCCCTGAGGCCCCTGAAACGCCTCTCCTGAGAGCTTCAGCAGAATCCTCTGATAGACCGGTTTCGCTTTTTTCACGGCCTTCTTGCTTGCTTTCTTCGTCGCCGCCATGAGTCTCCGATTCGCGCCATCTGGAATCTCGGGAATTGTAACAAACTATCTCCGCCCCCGCACTTCGCGACGCCACTTGAAACAAGAAGAGCGCCCCGGTGAAACCGGGGCGCTCTGGAATGTAGTTCCGACAAAGTCTCTTCTCTATGCGTTGACTGGCGCTGGCACGGGCGCCGTCTCCGGTCCCGCCGCTCCGCCGCTCACTTCGCCTACCTTGAAGCGCGCGAAGCGCCGAATGGAAATGTTTTCGCCCAGCTTGGCGATCGCCTGGGTGATCATCTCACCGATCGTCACACTCTCGTCCTTGATGTAGTGCTGTTCGTAGAGGCAGTTTTCCTCGTAAAACTTTTCCATTTTCCCGGTCACGATTTTCTCGACCACGGATTCCGGCTTGCCGGTTGCCAGCGCCTGTGCTTTGTAGATATCGCGCTCTTTTTCGAGCATCTCCGGAGTCACTTCTTCGCGCCGCACGTACCGCGGATCCAGCGCCGCGATGTGCATCGCGACATCGTGGCTCAATTGTTGAAACGCTTCCGTGCGCGCCACGAAGTCCGACTCGCAGTTCAGTTCCACCAGCACGCCGATCTTCCCGCCTGCGTGGATGTAGCTGCCCACGAGCCCTTCGCTGGCTTCGCGTTGCGCCTTCTTTGCGGCAGCCGCCTGGCCCTTCTTGCGCAGGATGCTGATGGCCTTTTCGATATCGCCGCCCGCTTCCACGAGCGCCGCGCGGCAGTCGCTGAATCCCGCCCCCGTCCGCTCGCGCAATTCTTTTACGAGT
>JBGQCW010000154.1:0-5395 GCA_041495565.1 Candidatus Acidiferrum sp. | reverse complement strand
GAAGCCATCACCGCCGCCGGCTACAAGCCCGGCGAGCAGGTGAGCATCGCGCTCGATCCTGCCGCCAGCGAGTTCTACGACAAGGCCAGCGGCAACTACATCTTCAAGAAGTCGGACAAGTCCGCGCACTCTCCCGTGGAGATGGTCGAATATTGGGCGAAGTGGATCGAGAAATATCCCATCGTCTCGCTCGAGGACGGCATGGGCGAGGAAGACTGGCCGGGCTGGAAAAAGCTCACCGAGAAGCTCGGCTCGAAGAATTCGTCAAAGAAAATTCAGCTGGTCGGCGACGACATCTTCGTCACCAACACCAAAATCTTTTCCCGCGGCATCAGCCAAGGCATTGCCAACGCCATACTTATCAAGCTCAATCAGATCGGCACCGTCACCGAAACCATCGACGCCATCGAGCTGGCTCGCAAAGCCGGCTACAACTCCATCATTTCTCACCGTTCCGGTGAAACCGAAGACACCTTTATCGCCGATCTTGCAGTTGCCACCGCCGCCGGCCAGATCAAAACCGGCTCCGCCAGCCGCACCGACCGCATCGCCAAGTACAACCAGCTCCTCCGCATCGAGGAAGAACTCGGGTCCGCCGCCCGTTTCAACGGCAAGGCGGTTCTCGGATAACAAAGGAGTTTCACTGTATGAATGCTAAACGGTTTTTCGTCGCAATCGTCTTTCTCATGATGGTGCGTGTCGCAAATGCATCAGCGCAGGTCGAAGATTCTCCGAATATCGCCGGCGCGCCACCCAAAATGCTCTTGCTCGTCCACCAGGAATTTAAGTTCGGGAAAGCCGGCGAACGCCAAAAGCTGGAGGTTGCCATTTCGCGCGCCTGCGACCATCTGGACGTTCCCAACGACTGGATCGATCTGCAATCCCTTACTGGTCCGCCGGAAGCGCTTTCCTTCGATCCCTTCGATTCCTTCGAGCAAGTGGACACCGCCTTTGCGGAGTGGGGCCGCATTTTTGCCACACATCCGGAGCTCGCCCGCATGCAGGAGGAAATTAGGGCCTTCGTCACCAAGGAACGCACCATCATTGCCGTGCGCCGGGACGATCTCGGCTATCGTCCGCAATCCATCGACTTCTCAAAAGCCCGCTTTTTGCGCGTTCTTGAGGTGCGCCTGAATCCTGGCCACGAAAGCGATTTTGTCGAGGCCTTCCGGATCCTCAGCCATGCTTACGAGACGATCAAAGCCGATACACCCTGGGTCGTTTATCAGGTAAACGTCGGCATGTCCACGCCCACGTTTATCGTCTTCCTGCCCATGCATGCGCTCAAACAGAACGACGACCTGCTCAATTGGCGCAGAACCTTGCGCGAGGCGGAAGGAGAGGAGGCCTCTCACCGCATGGAACAAATCGCCCGAGATGCTTACACCGCCACCGAAAGCAATCTCTACGTCATCAGTCCGGAGACGTCGCACGTCTCCAAAGATTTTGCCGATGGCGATCCGCAATTCTGGTCACCCAAGCCTCCGGCAGCCGCGAAGCCATTGGTTCGGAAAGAAACGGATTCGCCCAAGAAGCAATAGTTTGCGAACGAAATCAAGATGGAAGCGGCCAAACCATCGTCAGCTCTTGAAAGCATTCGGATTCGGCTGGCGCAGAGCGCGGACGTCGAAGCCCTCGCGGCACTGATCAACATTGCGTTCCGCATCGAGCTGCCGTTCATCGACGGCGATCGCACCAATCCCGACGGTGTTCGAGCGTACATGAAAAAAGGAAAATTCCTGCTCGCGGAAGATTCCGCGGGCCTCGCCGGCTGCGTCTACGTGGAGCTCCGCGGCGATCGAGGATACTTGGGGCTCCTCGGAGTCGATCCGCGGCGGCAGGGCACCGGCCTGGGCCGCAAACTAATGGTTGCGGCGGAAAATTTATTTCGCGAAGCGCTCTGCGTCGCGGTTGACTTGCGAATCGTCAGCGCGCGCACGCCACTTCCTGCTTTTTATCGTCACCTCGGCTACGTCGAAACCGGCACCGCTCCGTTTCCTCACGACGTCCAAGCAAAAGTTCCGTGTCACTACATTTTGATGTCGAAATCGCTCGCCTGAAATTCTAAAAATTCGCCGGGCCAAAATGTCTTCGGCGACTCGAAACCGAAGTTTGAGCTTGCGAGTCCAAGCAGTACAGGAAATAATCCTCGCCTCACTTCACGGAGGAACCATGAATCGAAGCGCCGTGCTCGCGTCACTCTTGTTTGCAGGCCTCTCGCTCGCACCCGTCGGCAGCCACGTGGTTGCCGACGAGCAGGCTCTCTTTGGCTACTCTGCCGCATCTTCCCGCACCGAGCGCCAATGGGAAGAGAAGCTGCGCGCCATTCCCAGCCCGGATAATCTTCGCGCTTATATGCAGCGGCTCTCGGCGCAGCCCCACCACGTCGGTTCGCCCTACGACAAGAACAATGCGGAATGGATCGCCGCTAAATTCAAGGAGTTTGGCCTCGACACACACATCGAGCAATTCGAAGTTCTCTATCCCACCCCCAAGGAACGAGTCGTCGAGCTGGTCGAAGGCGGCCCGAAGTTTGTCGCCAAGCTCCAGGAACCCGCGCTGGCCCAGGATCCCACCTCGAATCAGCAATCCGAGCAACTCCCCACGTACAACGTCTATTCCATCGACGGCGACGTCACCGCGCCGCTCGTCTACGTCAACTACGGAATTCCGGAAGACTACGAGCAGCTCGAGCGCCTGGGCATCTCCGTGAAGGGTAAGATCGTGATCGCGCGCTACTACCATTCGTGGCGCGGTATCAAGCCCAAAGTCGCCGCCGAGCACGGCGCACTTGGCTGCCTCATCTACTCCGACCCACATGAGGATGGATTTGTTCAAGGCGAAACTTTTCCCGCCGGACCGTATCGGCCTCCGGACGGTGTGCAGCGCGGCAGCGTCGCCGATATGCCTTTCTATCCGGGCGATCCACTCACGCCCGGCGTGGGCGCCACGAAAGATGCGAAGCGGCTGAAAGTCGAAGAAGCCGCGACGATTACGAAAATTCCGGTGCTCCCGCTTTCCTACGCGGATGCTCAGCCGTTGCTTGCGGCGCTCACTGGCCCTGTTGCTCCCGAAGGATGGCGCGGCGGCTTGGCCATCACGTACCGCATCGGCCCCGGCCCCGCGAAAGTTCACCTGAAAGTAAAATCGAACTGGGACATCAAACCGGTCTACGACGTCATCGGAAAAATTCAGGGTGCTACTTTTCCAGACGAATGGGTGATTCGCGGCAACCATCACGACGCGTGGGTAAATGGCGCGGAGGATCCCATCGCCGGACTCGTCGCGGAAATCGAAGAGGCGCGCGCGTTAGGAGAGTTGGTCAAATCCGGATGGAAGCCCAAGCGCACCATCATTTATTGCGCATGGGACGGCGAAGAGCCGGGACTTCTCGGCTCCACGGAATGGGCCGAGGCGCATTATGACGAATTGCGCGCGCGCAGCGTCGCGTACATCAATTCCGACGGCAACGGGCGCGGTTATCTCAACATCGAAGGCTCGCATACGCTCGAGAAATTCAGCAATGAAATCGCTCGCGAAATATCCGACCCGGAAACCAAGCTGACGGCGTGGAAACGCCAGCAGCTTCGCGAAATTGCCAATGCCAAAACGGCGGAGCAGCGCGAAGAAATTCGCAAACGCGCGGATCTGCGCATTCCGGCGCTCGGCTCCGGCTCGGACTACACCGCGTTCCTGCAGCACGATGGCGTGGCTTCGCTGAATATCGGTTTCGGCGGAGAAGACGGCGGCGGCATCTATCATTCCATCTACGATGATTTTTACTGGTACACGCACTTCAGCGATACGGACTTTGTGTATGGACGCGCACTCGCGCAGACCGGCGGCACGGCCGTGGTGCGTCTTGCGGACGCGGATTTGCTCCCGTTCGAGTTTGTCAATTTTGCGGACACCGTGCAGACGTACTTGAAGGAACTGAAAACACTTTCGCAGAAAACACAGGACGATATTCGCGAGCGCAATCGCGAGATCGAAGAAGGAGTTTTCAAGGCCACGAACGACCCGAAGCGGCCGCTCATCCCTCCAGCGGTAGAAGTTGTTCCACCACATTTGAATTTCGCACCGCTTGAGAACGCTACAGATCTGCTCGTTCGGAGCGCAGCGGAGTACCGCAAAGCGCTGGATCAGGTGAATGCGAACGGCGGCGCGGCGCTGGCTTCCGCTTCGCTCGCCGAAGTGAATAAGATGCTCATGGAGAGTGAGCGCAAACTCACAAACGCCGACGGCTTGCCCAATCGTCCGTGGTTCAAGCACCAGCTCTACGCCCCGGGTTATTACACCGGCTACGCGGCGAAAACGGTGCCGGCTGTGCGTGAGGCTATCGAACAAAAACAGTGGAAGCAGGCCGATGAGGGAATTGTGGTCGTCTCGCGCGTCTTGCAGGAGGAGGCCGAGCTCATTTCATCGGCCGCTCAGAAACTATCAGCAGCAAAATGAAGATGACGTTCCAGGACGCAGTGGTGAACTCTTATCCGGCGCGCGTGCCGTTCGGCACGGGGCACTCCGGAACGGAAAGAACCGGAGTAACGCCGTCCGCGTGGCCGATGTCAAACAGCATGCCCTCGGAAACTTCGCCCGCCATCTTGCGAGGTTCCAGGTTTACGACGAACAGGGCCTGACGCCCCTCGATCTCTCGCGGATTCTCGCGTTCTTTCTTGATCCCCGCGAGAATCGTTCGCGAATGATCGCCGAAATTCACGGTGAGCTTCATGAGCTTTTCCGAGCCGGGAATTTCTTCCACGTGCTCGATGGTTCCAACGCGGATATCCAGCGCCTCAAGTGCTTCGATCCCGACCACGGGTTTCACAGCCGCCGGAGTTATTTCGCTCATGGTTCACCGCTTGTACTGCGCTGCATAGGCGGGTGTGGGAATGGACGGATCGCACTTTTCGTCGCGGATCGGTGCGCCGGGCGTCAGATGAAGAGGGATCTCGCCGGCCCAGATGGGCAGCGCATAGTCCGGCGCGTCGTCCTCCGGGGGGCCGACGCGAATCTTTGCCGAAACCTCCGTGAGCGGCAAGCGCAGGATGCTGGTGGCCTTCAGCTCTTTTTCGTTGGGTTGGCGCGCGTCGTTCCAGCGGCCGGGGAGAATTTTCTCGGTGAAGGCGCGCAACGCTTCGAGCTTTTCTTCGGAAGTATCGACGAGAGTGGCTTTGCCGAGTGCGACGACCGAGCGGTAGTTCATGGAGTGGTTGAAGACGGAGCGGGCCAGAACGAAGCCATCCGTGAGAGTTACCGTGACGCAGACGGAAAGTCCTTCGCTTACGTTGCGCAACATCCGGCTGGCGGCCGAGCCGTGGAAAAAGATGGCATCACCAATGCGCGCGAACAGCGTGGGAATAACGTAGGGTTGGCCATCAACGGAAAAACCGACATG
>JBGQCW010000153.1:0-5404 GCA_041495565.1 Candidatus Acidiferrum sp. | reverse complement strand
GGTGAATTACGGAACGCTGTACCCCGCGCTGCTGAAGCTGGAGCAGGAGGGCTACATCTCCTCGGAATGGGGCACCTCCGACAACAACCGCAAAGCCAAGTATTACAAGCTGACGCGCGCGGGGCGCAAGCAATTGGAGAAAGAAGCGCGCGAATGGGCGCAGACGACGGAGATTTTGGCGCGCTTCCTGGCGCCGGGAAAGGAATCCGCATGAGAATCTTGCGCGCGTTTTTGCTGCGGCTCGGCGGGCTGTTCCGCAAGGACCTGCGAAATGCGGAATTCTCGTCAGAAATGGAAAGCCATCTCCAGATGCACATCGAGGACAATCTGCGCGCAGGCATGAGCGCGCAGGAAGCGCGCCGCCAGGCTCTCATCAAGCTGGGCGGCGTCGAACAAACGAAAGAAATCTACCGCGAGCGGCGCGGTCTTCCACTGCTCGAAACATTCTGGCAAGACCTCCGATATGCGGCGCGCATGTTGAGAAATAATCCCGGATTTACCGCGGTTGCGACGCTCACCCTGGCGCTGGGGATCGGCGCGAACACTGCCATTTTCAGCATCGTGAACGCCACCGTGCTGCGGCCGCTGCCGTACAAAGATTCCTCACGCATTGTGACGTTCCATACCAAGACGTCGATGTTTCCCGCCTTTACGCTCCCTCTCACCTGGCCCGCTTTCCAGGAAGTTCGCGCGCAAGCCACTCCGCTAGAGGAAACCACTGCGTATTGGGAGACGGATCGGACACTGACTGGACGCGACCAACCAGAAGTGCTTCCGGTAACCGCCGTCTCCACCGGATTCTTTGAACAGCTGGGAGGCCGGGCAGAACTAGGTCGCCTACTCACCGAACAAAATCACCAGCCCGCGCAAGATCGCGTCGCGGTGATCAGCAATACGCTCTGGCGCAAGCGTTTTGCAAATGATCCCACGGTCATTGGACGACAGTTGATTCTGGACAAGGAGATCTACACCGTAATCGGAGTAGCCGCGAAAGGATTTGCGTTTCCCGAAGGATCCGAAATTTGGTTGCCGCTTTCGCTGACGCCAGAAATCCAGCGCAATCAAATGTTTTTTAGGTTTGATGTCCTCGGCAAATTGCGAAAAGGAGAAAGACTCGAATCGCTGCAAGCGTACCTTGGCTCCATTGCGGAGCGCATCGCCAAGGAAAATCCGCGGCTGGGCAAGGTCTATACGCTCTCGGCGGAGCCGCTTCTGCAGAGCCGTGTGCAAGACGCGCGGCAAGGTTATCTGGTCTTATTGGCGGCAGCCACTTTCGTGCTGCTCATCGCCTGTGCGAACCTGACGAGTTTGCTCCTCGCTCGGGGCTGGGGACGGCAGCGCGAGATGGCGCTACGCGCGGCGCTGGGCGCTTCGCCCGGGAGACTCCGGCGCCAGGGTCTGGTGGAAAGCTGCCTATTAGGATTGCTGGGCGGCGCCGTCGGAATTGCCCTGGCCACCGGGCTTGTCCAAGTTTTTCTCGCGATAGCGCCCGGCGACACACCGCGGCTCGGCGAAATATCGGCGGATTGGACGTTGTTGTGGTTCGCGCTCGCGAGTTCGCTGGTGTCGGGCTTGATTTTCGGTTTGGCTCCGGCGCGCCGGGCCGCGCGCATGGATCCGAACGAAGCTCTGAAAGAAGGAACCGGGGGGAGCATCCGAGGCACGTCACGATTCGGCAATGCCCTTGTAGTTCTCGAAGTGGCGCTGGCGTTCGTTCTGCTGATTGGCTCGACCCTCATGATGCAGACGCTTGCTCATTTGCTGCACCAGAATCCCGGCTTTCGCACGGACCATCTGCTCACCTTTGATTTGCCCCAGGCCCCACAGTGGAACCGGCAGGATTCGGAAGCGCGTGCCGCCAGCCAAATCGCCCGTTTGAAAGATATGGTCACGCAGGTGCGCGAGCTGCCGGGAGTCGAAGACGTTATGGCCTCCGATCACGGCCTCTTGAACGGAATGATGTATGAGCATTCAGGCTTGCGTCTGGAAGGTGCGCTTCCGGAACACTCGGCAGTCACCGAAGGTGTCATCGCGCGCTACATTTCGCCGGGATATTTTCGCATGCTGGGTATGCCCTTGGTGCGAGGTCGCGAGTTCGAAGAGCAGGACGCGCGAGGTGCACACAAAGTGGCACTCGTGAATGAAACGATGGCTCGAAGATTTTGGGGCACGCTGGATGTCGTAGGAAAACGGCTCAGCGAATCCACCGACGGAAAGGACTCCCCGGAATGGAGTGAAATCGTCGGCGTGGTGGCAAATGCCCGCGATGTGGGCATCCAGGATGACGCCGGTTCCGAATATTTTCTCGCCTTGTTCCAATGGGGCGTGAGTTCCCAGCATCTGATCGTTCGAACGCAAGCAAATCCCGATGCCATGGCAGGTACGATTTCGCGGCAGATCTGGGCGAGTTATCCCGACCAGCCTTTAACCCATGTGATGACCCTGACGAAAACAATTGCCGAATCCGTCGGCGACCAGCGCTTGCACACCGTGCTGCTAGGAGTATTCGCAGGTGTCGGGCTGGCGCTCGCGCTGCTGGGAGTCTATGGCGTCGTGTCGTATTCCGTGGCGCGCCGCACCCAGGAAATCGGCGTGCGCATGGCGTTGGGCGCGGGGCAAGCAACCGTGTTGCGCATGGTGATGCGCCAGGGTTTGACCCTCGTCGCCAGCGGCGCCGCCATCGGTGCTGCTGGAGCTTTCGCAGCCGTTCGCGTCATCGCTAGCGAGTTGTACGGCGTAAAGTCCACCGATCCCTGGACATTTTCAGCAGGCGCCGCGCTCATTCTGATCGTAGGTGGCCTAGCTTGCTGGGTCCCCGCGCGCCGCGCGATGCGTGTCGATCCCATGGTCGCGCTGCGCTACGAATGATTTTCAGAGGTGGGGAGCAAGTGTTCAGAGATTCGAATCGCGAGTGGAAGAGGGCGCTATGAAATGGCTGCGTGGATGGCTGTTGCGGCTGGGCGAGCTCTTTCGAAAGGAGCGGCGAGAGAAGGATCTTGCCGCAGAGATGGAAAGCCATCTCCAGATGCACATTGAGGACAACCTGCGCGCCGGGATGAGCGCCGCAGAGGCACGGCGGGAAACACTTATGAAACTCGGCGGCATCGAGCAAACGAAAGAAATTTACCGCGACCGGCGTGGCCTTCCCTTCTTTGAGACGCTGCTGCAAGATCTGCGCTTTGCACTGCGCATGCTGCGCAAGAATCCCGGCTTCACCGCTGTAGCGGTGCTCACCCTCGGACTCGGCATCGGCGCCAACACCGCCATCTTCTCTCTCGTCAACAGCGTTCTCCTCCGCCCCCTCTCCTATAAGGATCCGCAGCAACTCTATGTCGTCCGCGAGATCGTCCCGCAGTGGGCCAATTCCTCCCCGACGCTGGCCGCGAATTTGCTCGACTTTCAGATTTGGCAAAAGGAGTGTCGTTCCTTCGATCAGATTGCCATCGCCGAAGCGATGGATATGGATTTGAGCGGAGCCGGGGATGCCGAAGAAATCCACGGTATTCGCGCTTCCGCAAATTTGCTGGATTTGCTCGGGGAGCATCCAGCGCTCGGGCGCTCTTTCGTCCCCGAGGAGGACCTGGCGGGCCATGACCGGGTCGTAATTCTGACCGACGCCTTCTGGCGTGGCCGGTTTCACGGCGACCCAGGTCTTATGGGGCGAACGATCACGCTCAATGGCGAACCGCACGTAGTCATCGGCGTCCTTCCCGCCTCATTTCATTTTCCGAAAGAGATAGGATCCTGGATCGACTTTGGTCCGCGCATCGATTTTTTCAAGCCCCTCGGCGGGCCGACGTTCTACGAGCAGGATCTCATCTCCGAGTTCGATTTCGCCGCCATTGCCCGGCTCAAGCCAGGTGTCACACCCGCCCAGGCTCTTGCGGAACTCATCGTCATTCAAGCGGGGATTGCCAAGCTAGCAAACAAAAATCTTGACCTCGCCGCCGCGTTGCTTCCCCTCGAACCCGAAATCGTCGGCCCCGCGAGAAAAGGATTGATTCTCCTGCTCGCCGCCGTCGGCGCCGTCTTGCTGATCGTCTGCGTGAATTTGGCGAATCTGCTGCTCGCGCGCGTACCCGGCCGCATGCGCGAAGCCGCCATTCGCACCGCTCTTGGCGCGGCGCGCTCACGCCTGATGCGTCAAATGCTCACGGAAAGCCTCCTTCTCGCGTTCTTCGGCGGAATGCTGGGAATCGCTCTCGCTAACATTGGACTGCGGTGGATCATTTCCTTCGCACCCGTTAATCTTCCGCGCCTTGACGAGGTCGCTGTGGATGGCCGCGTGCTCTGGTTTGCCCTCGTGCTCTCGACCGTTGTCGGTGGCCTGTTCGGTATTCTTCCTGCGTGGCGACTCTCCCATGCGGAGCCCCTCGAGACCTTGAAATCCGGCGCCGCGACGTCCAGCGAGGGCCGCCGCCCCCGCCAGATTCGAGAATCCCTCATCGGGATCGAAGTCGGCCTCTGTACCTTGCTCCTGATCCTTGCAGGCCTGCTGACCTCCAGCCTGTTCCACGTGATCCGCGTAAACCCAGGATTCGACATCGAGCGCGTGCTCGCTGCCGATGTTGACTTGCCTCCGCAGACCTACTCCCAGGGGCCGACCCGAGCGCATTTTTACGAGCAGGTACTCGCTCGCATTCGAACGCTGCCCGGTGTGCAGTCCACAGGCTGGGTCACGATTCTCCCTCTCGAAGGGCAAGGCAGCGTCACCGGGATCGCTCTTCCCGGCGTACAGCTTCATCCTGGCGAGCACATTCACGCCAATTATCGAGCCGTAAGCCCCGATTATTTCCAAACGATGGCGATTCCGCTGATTGAAGGACGTTATTTCACGGACAACGACCGGGGAAAGAAAGTCGTGATTGTCTCGAAGAGCGTCGCCGATCGTCTATGGCCGGGCCACAATCCTTTGGGCCGCGAATGCATAGCGGAATGGGGCCAATTGCAACGCAGCGAAGTAATCGGCGTTGTCGGCGATATTCGAACCGTAAGGCTGGAATACCCGCCCTTGCTCATGGTCTACGTCCCTGACTCCTATGGCCAACTAACGCCCGGCGCACCCCAGTCCGCCTCCATTGTCGTTCGCACATCAATGGACCCGGATACCATCGCCGGCTCCGTCCGTAGCGTAATCCGAGGCGTGGACCCGGATGTGCCCATTCTGGCCCTTCGGCCCATGAAGCAAGTCGTATCGGAAAACGTCGAGGCACGCCGCTTTCAAATGTTACTCGCGGCGCTCTTCGCCATTTGCGCTCTGCTTTTGGCGTCGCTCGGTATCTTCGGAGTGGTCGCGTATAGTGTCGAACAGCGAAGACACGAATTGGGTATTCGCCTTGCCTTGGGCGCACAACGCACCACTCTGCTCGGCTTAATTCTGCGCCAGAGTATGGCTCCTGTCGCC
>JBGQCW010000152.1:0-5408 GCA_041495565.1 Candidatus Acidiferrum sp. | reverse complement strand
GCTTCGAGACGTTTCACGTCAATTGGCTTCCTGCTTATTCCTCAAAGTATCCGCCGGCGCAAGGCTTTGTGCTGGCCGTGGGTTACTTGCTGGGACTTCCGTGGATCGGCGTGCTGCTCAGCAACGCGGCGATGGCTGCTGCAATTTTCTGGATGCTGCAAGCGTGGCTGCCGGCGCGGTGGGCATTCCTTGGCGGGATTCTTGTCGCGCTGAAGTTCGGCATCGCGAGTTACTGGATGAACAGCTATTGGGGAGGAGCCGTCGCGGCCATAGGAGGCGCACTGGTGCTGGGCGCGCTGCCAAGAATCGTGCGGCAGCCGCGCACGAGAGATGCGCTCTTGCTCGGACTTGGAATCGCGCTCCTCGCGAACAGCAGACCCTACGAGGGTTTGCTCCTTTGCATCCCAGTGGCTGGCTGGTTTCTCTGGTGGCTTGCCGGGAAGACAAAATCGCGTGTGTCCTCCCGCGTGCGCGCGGTGAAAATCCTCTTGCCGCTGGCAGCCATTCTGATATTCACCGTAGCCTTCATGGGCTATTACAACTGGCGGTTGACGGGGAACGCGGCCATTTCCCCGTATGTCTTGAACGCCCGGACCTACGAATCGGCGGGACTTTTTCTTTGGGATCATCCCCGCGAGCCGCTGCACTACAACAACCGGCAGTTTGAAGAGTTCTACAACGGCTGGGAACTTGAGAACTTCAACAATTCCTGGCAAGACGTTTGGAAAGTGACCGCCGAGAAATTAACGCGCAGCGGCAGCACCTATTTCTGGTGGGGAGTTCTGCTGCTCTTGCCTGGATTGCCTTTCGTCTTTTTCGATCGCAAGATGCGCTTGCCACTGGCGATTTTCCTCATCGTCACCGCTGGATTTCTTTCGATCATTTGGTCCATGCCTCATTATGCAGCGCCAATGACCTGCGTGATTTTCCTTTTGCTAGTACAGGCGATCCGGCACCTGCGAATCATGAAAGTTGCTGAACGCCCCGTCGGCAGGGCGCTTTCTCGCGCGGTCGTCGTGCTTCTCGCGGTGGATACGGTGCTCGGCGTTGCGCAGGGTGTTTGTGATCCGCTGAAGTGGACTTGCCAGGGAGATCCCAGCCGCGTCGCGATCGCCGAAAAACTTTCGCACACCTCCGGAAAGCACCTGATCATCGTGCGTTACGGAGAAGGTTACAACGTGCATGACGATTGGGTATTCAATGGAGCGGAGATCGACGACGCGAAAGTACTTTGGGCGCGAGAAACGAATCCGCGGCAAAATGCCAAGCTCTTCGCCTATTTCAAGGACCGGCAGATCTGGCTTATCGAACCGGAAGAGGACAATACCGAGCTGATTCCCTACCCTGTCCCGAATCGACCGCCGGACCACTAGTGCCCGCGGCCCGGACCGATTTTCGTTGTAGGGGCGCAGCATGCTGCGCCCCTACTCGGCTGGATCGACACATTGCGAGCGGCTTGTTTTAGCGATTCGCCTTCACTTTATCGGACAATTGGCGCTATTTCTTTTTTCTGAGCAACGACACAAAGTGCAGACCTCGTCCAACGAGTAGACTGAACGGAGCCGGATAGAGCGGCACTTGCGTGGTCCAACTGGCCTCCGCCAGCCCGCACCCGGAAAAGTGGTTCGCCCATTCTCTGCGGCTCTGGTAGTTGTACGTCAGCACCACGCCATGCGGCCGGTTCCCTACCCAATCCATGAAACGAAGTGTCGCGTCGTCGAAGAACTTTTCGTTCAGATGATCCTTCAGTAGCACGAAGGACCGGCTGACGCGCACGGCCTCGCGAAGCAGGATAGATGGGTCTTGCGTGTGATGGAGCACGTCCACGAAGAGGCAGACATCAAACGAAGCATCCGGAAATGGAAGCGAGGAGCCGTCGAACGCACGGCATTCGATTTTGCACCCGGGCCGCACCAGAAACTCGACGCCCTGAACGGAAATGTCCGGACGGAGTTGGGCGATGAGGCTCCCGATGGTGCCGTCGCCGCAACCAATATCCAGCACCGAGGCGCGCTGCGGAATCTGCGCTGCAAGCATTTCAGCAAGGACGCGGGTCCGGCGCTCGAAAACAAAAGCATGGTGCCAGCGGCTGATCCAGGAAAGCGGCCAGGAGGGCGGCCGGGAGCTCTGCGGTGTGGCGGCCATTTATTTCAACTCGTAGTCGCCAATGTAGGTGCCGCGGCTGATGCCCAACATGCTCAGGAAAAAAGAAGCAAAAATCACCTGCACGCCGAGGAACAGCCACATCGACCAGAAAAGAATCTGGCGGACTTCGTGGAGCGGGCCGAAACCGCCGGCAGCCCAATGCCAGGTGATCCAGGCGCAGCCCGCGAATCCCGCAAGGAGCAAAGCCCCTCCGAGGAGCAAGCCGGTTTCCAGCGTGACTCGCCGCAAAACGCGCTTCAAGGAAACGGTCCCGCGGTCAAAACGTTCGGCGTAGCTGAAAACTTTTGCGAACGCGCCGATGGAAAGAATTTGCGCGCCCAGCAGCGTGAAGATCACGCCAAAGATCATGGTGTGAATATCCAGCGTGATGCGCGGAGTGACGGTGCGCGGCCCGGGCAGCAACCAGAACACGATCGCAAGCCCCGCAGCAACAAGCAAAGCGCCCGGAAGAAAGAACAGCCAGTTTGGCGCGTACAACAGCATGAAGCGCAAACTTCGCCACCCGTCGCGGAAACTCCGGAGATGCGGAGCGCGGCCGCGTTTGTCCGGCCACAGAATGATGGGAATCTCCGTGATGCGCGCGCCGATTTGCGCGGACTTGATGATCATCTCCAGAGCAAACTCCATCCCGGAGCTGCGCACATCCAGCCGGTCGTAAAGCGCGCGCGTGAAACCGCGCATCCCGCAATAGCTGTCCCCGATACCCACATGAAAAAGAAGATTGAGCAACGCGGTGAGCCCCGGATTGCCAAAGTATTTGTGAAGACGCGGCATCGCGCCCGGCTGTATGCCGCCGCGAAACCGGTTGCCCATGACTACATCAAACCCTTCGCGCAGTTTTTCCACGAACCGCGGAACTTCCGTGAAGTCGTAACTATCGTCCGCATCGCCCATGACGAGGAAAGGACCGTGAGCGGCGGCAATCCCCGCGCGCAACGCCGCGCCGTAGCCGCGTTCCGCAACGTGAACCACGCGCGCTCCGTGACGCTCGGCAATTTCCACCGAGCCATCGCCCGAACCGTTGTCGGCAACGACCACTTCGCCGGCGAGACCCGCCTTGCGCATCGCGTCCACAGCTTTATCGATGCACAAAGCCAGCGAGTTCGCCTCGTTCAGGCAAGGAATCACCACGGACACATCGACCGCCTGCGATGCGCCGGTGGAGTCCGGCAATGTGCCCTCGGAAGCCAGCGTTGTCTTCATACCGGAACCCATGATAACCCGCACGCGCCAACTTTTCATCACGCGAGCCGCCTCGAAAAGATTTGCGAACTGTGGGAAACTGCTTGGGTGTGATTCCGCTGCCGCGTGAATTTGCACTCGTCACAAATGGAAAATAGCACCGACAATGTGAATCGGGATACTTCGAGCGCACCCTTATCCGATCCCTGGGAAGCCGCGTACTTGCGATTTGAAACGCCCGAGCAGGAGATTCAGAAATTTGTATCACGCCTTCGGAAATTGGGTTCTGGACAATGGCCGCACAATGCTGAAATCGTGGAACTTTTTTGCGGGCGCGGGAATGGGCTGCACGCATTGGAGCGGCTCGGTTTTACGCGCATTGAAGGCGTGGATTTGTCCCCCCGGCTGATCGCGCAGTATCGCGGGCCCGCAAAATGCATCGTCGGCGATTGCCGTCAGCTCCCTTTCGCGGACCGCAGCAAGGACATCCTGATCGTGCAAGGCGGTTTGCACCATCTGCCCGCCCTGCCGGAAGATCTGCAACAAACTTTTGCAGAGATGCAACGCGTGCTGCGGAGAGAGGGCCGCGTGGTGTTTGTGGAGCCGTGGCTGACCCCATTTCTGAAATTTGTGCACCTGATTTCAGAAAATTCGCTGGCGCGCCGCCTTTCGAACAAGCTGGATGCGCTCGCCACCATGATTCAATTCGAACACCGCACCTACGAGCAATGGCTCACCCAGCCGGACTTGATTCGAAAGATTGCACGAACGCATTTCGTCCCCATTCACGAATCCTTCGAATGGGGCAAGTGGAACTTCGTCGGCCAACCTCGTTGAAATATGCTTTTCCAATCGATTCGAACGCGAAGCCAATGCCCGTGACTTCGCTCTTGCAATTCCCCTCTCCACGGTTATGATGGCCGCCTTGCGACGCACACCCATTCTTCCTGCTAGCAGGCACCATTGACCACCAAACCGCTGGCGCATTCGAATCTCTCCCGCAATTCCGGGAAACTGCTGAAGGTTCTCGGCATGTGGTTCGGCATGGCCGCGGCGATCGGAAATGCGATTGCCGCGGGTATCGTTCGAACGCCCGGTGACATCGCAAGAAATTTGCCGAATCCCTGGCTGTTTCTCGGCGTGTGGGTCGTGGGCGGACTTTATGCGCTTTTCGGCGCTTCGTCGATCGCGGAGCTCGGTGCGGCAATTCCTCGGAGCGGCGGCCAATACAATTTTTCGCGGCGCGCGCTCGGAGATTACGCCGGGTTCGTTGTCGGATGGAGCGACTGGCTCTCGACCTGCGGGACCGCGGCCGCGGTTGCGATTGTCATCAGCGAATACAGTGGCCATCTCTTTCCTATTCTCGCGGGACCGGACAAAATAAAAATGATCTCCGTCGCGGTGATCGCCGGATTTGGCATTTTGCAGTGGCGCGGAATTCGCTGGGGCAGCGGCGCGCAACTTTCCACGGCAGCGATCAAGACGGCGGCATTTTTGATTTTGGTGATTGCTTGTTTCGTGCTGGGCGGGCCGGCGCACAAGGCTGCGGCGAGCGCCAACGTGGCGGCGATGCCGCTGGCTTCGGGGTGGCCGTTTATCGTTGCCATATTTCTGGGATTGCAGGCCGTGGTTTACACGGTGGATGGGTGGGACGGCATTATTTATTTCGGGGAAGAGGTGCGCGATCCGGGCCGCGATATTCCGCGCGCGATTTTTGGCAGCGTATTTTCCATCATGGGGATTTATCTGCTGCTGAATATCGTGGCGCTGTACATCCTGCCGATGAAGGAAATCGCGGGAAACACTTTTGTCCTGGGCACGGTCGCGGATCGCATCTTCGGAAGTCTTGGCGATCCCATCATCCGCTCGATCATGGTGATTTCCATGCTGAGCTGCCTCAATGCCAATCAGCTTTTCTGTTCGCGGACGCTCCATGCGATGAGCTGCGATGGATTGTTTTTTCGCCGCGCGGCGAAAGTGAATGTTGGCGGCACGCCGACTTTTTCGCTGCTCCTGAGCACGATCGTGGGCATCATCTTCGTGCTGGGATCGTTTGAGCG
>JBGQCW010000151.1:0-5464 GCA_041495565.1 Candidatus Acidiferrum sp. | reverse complement strand
TGGGAAGCCCTCAGCGAACCTGGCCACGATCTTCTCGATCTGTGGATACAGTTCCCGATTGTAGGCCTCCGCATACTCCTTCGTGTCCCACAGGCTGATTGCCACCACTTCCCTCTTTTCCGGTGTGACGAGCAAAAGCTCATCAAGGAATCCCTTCTGCTTGCGAAGCAGGGGCAGGATCTCCTTCTCAAACGCTACCGGAAACTCCTTTTCCATATTGGGCTTCAGTTGCATCGTGACATGCCGTGCAAACATGGCAGCCTTCCTCTCTTTTTGCTTGGAGGGCGATGCCGCTAATTCCCCTGCGTTCTCTCCAGAGAGCCGCAGAGTCGAGAGTTCATTCCGTCCCCCAGTCACTTTCCCACCCAGATCGCGCAAATTGCTGTGCCCGCTATCACTCATCAACGTGACCTGCGACACTCTGATTCATCCGCCGCGTGCCGCCCTCTTCCAATTTCAATTTTCTAGATTCCAACCCCTAACCTCTTCCCCAATCCTCCCAAACCAAGCCCTTTACGCGTCCAAACTCTCTTGCGTTCGCAGTAACCAGCGTCAGTTTGTGGCACAAGGCCTGCCCGGCGATCAACACGTCATACGCTCCGATGGGCTTGCCCGCAATTTCCAGCGCCGCCCGCACCGCACCGGCCCGCCGCGCGTCTTCCTCTTCAAAAGCCAGCAGCCGCACCGGACCCGCAAAAAAAGTCTCCACTCGCCTGGCGTTCGCTTCCGGACGAGCGCTCTTGGCCACGCCATACCACAGTTCGAAGACCACCACGGCCGGCACCAGCACCTGCGAGCCCGCGTCCACCGCTCTCGCAAAACGCGCGCGCACCGCAGCAGGCTTGCCATTGATCAGCGCGATGCAGGCGTTCGTGTCCAGCAAGTAGTTCACCGGGTCTGTTTCCTTGAGAAAGGGCTCACTTGAAAATCGCGCGCCGCGGTGTTGCCGGTTGCTTCCGGCCCTTCTTCATAAAAGGCTCTCCGGCAAACTTATCCAGTTCCGCAAACCACTTCGCCGCATCCGGAATCAGCGGTTCCAGCAGTACACCCTCGGGAACCCGGCGGACCCGCACGCAATCTCCTTCGAAGCGAAACTCGCGCGGCAGCCGCACCGCCTGGCTGCGCCCGTTGCGAAACAGCTTCGCGACTCCACTCTTGGCCATGGGCGGTCTCCTCTTTATGGTATATACCATAAATCTATACCAGTCAGCAAGCGCGTTCCTCTCTTGCCGTTTCTTCGCCGTGCCGGGTGCCGCAACTCTTCGATTTAACGGCTGCGGGTTTTGACTTTTCCCCCGCCATTTCGCTGGCGTCCCGGTTTCGTCCCTTTCCTGCGGACCAGTTTGATTGCGACCCTGCTGTCCAAGGCGTGCGCCACGCGGATCAACGTGCCAATCGTCAAATTGCGCGGCTCATTCTCCATCGCCGAGATTTTTGGCGCGCTCATTTCCGCCTTGGCCGCCAGTTTTGTTTGGCTGAGATGCTCCGCGGCTCGGAGCTTCGCGATCTGCACTCCCAAGTGGAGATTCTCAAGCTCGCTTTCCACAAGCTCTCGGAGCTTCGCATCCTCCATCTGTTTCTGATAGAACCGCTTCCATCGCGTCGTCATTTTCGTGCTACTCCACCGCACAATCAAGCAATGTCTGCACTCACAGGCTGCACTTGGCGGTCGATTTCCGAAACCTTTCCCGATCGCCTGGTCTGTTCCAAATCGTAAAAATTCTGCAGGTTCAGCCAGAACTCCGCGTTCGTCTTGAAGTAGCGCGCCAACCGCAGCGCTGTCTCCGCCGTGATCCGCCGCCGCTCGTGCACGATTTCCCCAATCCGCGTCGCTGGCACATGCAGCTCCAGCGCCAGCTTGTTCATGGACAAGCTCCGCGGCTTCATGAAATCCTCGCGAAGGATTTCCCCCGGGTGCACCGGAGCCATCAGCGCGTTTGATTTGCCCATCTTTTTCCTCGTCCTCTCTCAGCGATAATCAACGATTTCCACCTCATAACAATGACCACTTCGCCAGACGAAGCAAATTCTCCATTGCTCAGGGTGCGGATTCTGCAGCCTTCCACCTTCCTAACTAACCGTCTCCTCAACGACTCCCCGCCCCATTCGAATGCTAACATAAGAAGTACTTGACATTATGTGTAGTACATGCTATACTTTTTCATGTCTATCAATCTAATCTACCGCACCCGTATTGCGTCTTTGCGGAGCCGAATTCCTGCTCCACATCCCTTATCCGCTTACCTTTTTAGACCTCTGCCCCTTCGCGCGCCTAAGTCGCGAAGAATCAACACTTGCGAAAGTGTAACAAAACAAACAACTTTAACTATCCTTAGAATCAACACTTATGAAAAACATAGGGGGTGGGGGAGGTGTTATGGTTAACCAGATTTCCGATCAGGGAATCTGTCCTAAGGAGCATCGCGACGATCGAAGATTCCGACCCTGTCGGAAAGGATCTCTCTCCCCATCGTCCTCTTGGCCTCGTGCGCCCATTGTGCTCTCCTATAGATAACGCCATGAAACTCACACCCTGCTGCCTCGTTCTTTCTTTCGTTACTTCGTTACTTCTTTGCTTCTTTCCTTCATTCGCTTCTGCTCAGGAATCTCAGCAGCCCACCATCCGCTTCGTCCGCAACCCCGATCCCGCACCCGACTTCAAGCTGGCCGGCCTCGATGGCAAGGCCGTCACCCTCGCCGGCTCCAAAGGCAAAGTCATCCTTCTGAACTTCTGGGCTACCTGGTGCGGACCCTGCCGCGCCGAAGTCCCGGACCTCGTCGAGCTCCAGAACAAGTACAAGGACCGCCTCCAGATTCTCGGCCTTGTCGTGGACGACGACGATCGGGACGCCATCAAGAAATTCGTGGAAAAATTCAGCATCAACTATCCCGTTGCCGTCGCCACCAACGATATCCGCCTCCAATACGGCGGTATTCCTGCTCTTCCCACTTCCTTCGTGCTCGATTCCGAAGGCCGCGTCGTGCAGAAGCACGAAGGCCTCCGCGATCCAGTTCTCTACGAAACCGAAATCCGCTCGCTCCTCGGCCTGCCCATCGGCAATGTAAAAGTGGAAACTTTCGAGGACGCCGGCGAAATCTTTCTGAAACATGCCGACCGCGCCAGCGAACTCCCCGGCGTCGATCTTTCCAAACTCACTCCTGAACAAAAAATCGTCGCGCTCCACAAATTCAACGCCGAATCCTGTACCTGCGGCTGCAATTTCACGCTCGCGCAGTGCCGCATCTACGACCGCGATTGCAAAATCAGCAAAGCCGCCATCACCAAAATCCTCACCGCCATCACCGCTCACGCCACACCCGTGGCTACTCCCGCGCCTTCGCAACCCGCTCAGCCGACAACCTCATCGTCTCCGGAGAAGCCCCATGAACAGTCATCGAGCCAAAATGCGGCAGGCTGGCTCTCACAGCCCGTCCCCTGATACTCTTCTTTCGCTCCATGCAAGCGCTCCCGAAAATTCTTTTTGTCCTCGCTCTCGCTCTTTCGTTCACCGGACTCCTTTCTCCGCCGGTTGCACTCCTGGCAGGAATCCTCTTGGGCTTGACCTTCACGCATCCGTACGCGCAACCCAGCCGGATCGCCGCGCGCGTTCTTCTGCAAGTTTCCGTCGTGGCACTCGGCTTCGGAATGAATCTGCACGAAGTTCTGAAAGCGGGCCGCAGCGGATTTATTTACACCGCACTGGGAATTTCGTTTGCTCTCCTCCTCGGTCTGACGCTCGGCAAGTTGCTGCAGGTTCGCGGAAATTCCTCTTTCCTGATCACGACGGGCACGGCAATTTGCGGCGGCAGCGCCATCGCCGCCATCGGCCCGATTGTTCAAGCCAATGCAGAGGAAATGGCGGTCTCTCTCGGCACGATTTTTATTTTGAATTCCATCGCCCTGCTGATTTTTCCGCTGATCGGTAACGCGCTCCATCTTTCACAAACGCAGTTTGGCCTCTGGGCCGCGCTCGCCATTCACGACACCAGTTCCGTCGTCGGCGCCGCCACAAAATACGGCGCCCAGGCATTGGTCATCGGCACCACCGTCAAACTCGCCCGTGCCCTCTGGATCGTTCCTCTCGCGCTCGTCACCGCCGCAGTCAAACATCATCGCGCGCGGATTCAATTTCCATGGTTCATTTTGTTTTTCCTCCTTGCCGCCCTCGCGAACACGTACCTGCCGGCGCAGCATTCCGCCACAAAAACATTTTTCTCGCTCGGCCGTTTCGGACTCACTGCAACACTCTTTTTGATTGGGACGGGAATTTCGCGCGCGACGCTGAAAGAAGTGGGCTGGCGGCCCTTGCTGCAGGGCGTGCTGCTGTGGCTGGCGGTGGGGATTGCTTCGCTTTACTTCATTCGAATCGGGCTCATCGCTTTTTAGTTCGCGGAGAAACTGAGAAGAAACTTGCACCGTCTTGGCCGCGGAGGAATTTGGTCTGTGCGGGCGGCTTGCCGAAGAACGGTTTGGGTATTACACTCGCGCGGCATATCGGGCGGGTCATTCAAATGGAGGCAAAGTATGAATCGTCGCATTGGAATTCTGGTGGTGGTGTTGGCGATCGCAGGAATTCTTACGGTGCGCGGAGCGTTTTCGCAAGTTACGATACAGCCCACCAGGAAGGCGATCAAGCTGGGGGAGATGAGCGCGCAACTACCCTTCAGTGACGCAATCCTGACGGGGAACACGTTGTATCTGGCGGGGCGGATCGGGCTGGATCCGAAGACGGGAAAAGCGCCCGAAAAGATTGAAGACGAGATCAAAATTTTGCTAGATGGTGAGAAGGAAGTGCTGGCCGCGGCAGGCATGACGATGGACGATTTGGTCTACGTGCAGATTGCATGCACGGACCTCTCGCTCTTCGACAAGTTCAACCCGATTTACAAGAGCTACTTCACGACCAAAGATTTGCCGGCGCGGGAATTCATCGGAGCCGGATCGCTCCTGCGGGGCGGGCATTTCGAACTGCAGGCAATCGCGGTGAAGAAGTAAGAGGACGATTCGAAACGCTTGGACAGAATGTGGGAGAGAAGGAAAAATTGACCAGCAGTGAGGTGGCGGAGTATAGTTAACATCGTTAAGTTAGTGAGGCAGGGAAACGGGATGGGCGTAAAGGAGCGGAGAGCGCGGCAGAAGAAGTTCCTCCGGCAGGAGATCCTGGATGCCGCGAGCGAACTGTTCGTGCGCGATGGATATGAAAATGTCTCCATGCGGCGGATTGCGGACAAAATCGAGTATTCGCCGACGACGATTTACATTTATTTCAAGGATAAAGCCGAGCTGCTGGAGCAGGTTTGCAAGGAGACATTCGGAAGACTGGTGCAACGGCTGAGCAAGATCATGGATCAGCCGGGAGACCCGGTGGAGCGATTGAAACGCGGCCTTATCGCGTACATCGAATTTGGGCTGCAAAATCCCCATCATTATAGGGCGACATTCATGATGCCGATTCCCGAGGGA
>JBGQCW010000150.1:0-5517 GCA_041495565.1 Candidatus Acidiferrum sp. | reverse complement strand
CCGGGCTACCGCTGCGGACTGGGGAGGTGCTGGAATTCACGGCGAACGTCTCCAAGCTGAATAACGTGGCGAACCTCAGGCTGCAGGTTGCGGGGCGGGGCAATTTTCTGGGGAAAAGCACCTGGCATCTGCAGGCGTTTGTGCATACCGAGAATCCGCTGCGCATGGTTTTTGAGCTGGATGACCGGTTCGATTCCTACAGCGATGCGGGCACGCTCACGAGCATGCAATATGAGATGCACCTGAGCGAGCGCGGCCAGAAAGTCGAGTCCGTGCAACGCATGACGGCCACAGGGAACGAGCCTGCGCCAGCGGACGCGACGGCGGCGCGGGTTCTGCCGGGGACGCGCGATCCTCTCGGCATGATGCAATACCTGCGGAATGTGGATTGGGCGAAAACGCCGGAAGTGCGCTGCCCGGTCTACGACGGGCACAAATTGTACGATGTGCGCGCCAAGATGGCAGGCGCTTCGGCTAGCGTCACGGTACCGGCGGGAAGCTACGCCACTTCTAAGATAAACATTCGAGTGTTCGACAATGGTGTAGAGATGAAGGATGCGAGCTTCACGCTGTACCTCGCCAATACCGCGGCGCGGACGCCGGTATTGCTGGAGGCAACGTTGCCGTTTGCAACGGCGCGCGTGGAGTTAGTGAAGGCGAAGTAAGGAGTCTACGGCCGGCTCAGAGCTTTTTCTGGTGAGGCGCGTTTAACCGCATGCCAGCTTCTCGATCAGAGAGCAAGCGATGTGGCCGATGGTGATGTGGGCTTCCTGGATGCGCTGGGGATCGCGCGAGGGAACGTTCAACAGAAGATCCACTTTGCCCGTGAGTGTGCCGCCGGTTTCGCCCGTAAACGCCACGAGGTAAGCGCCGCGAGCGCGGCCTGCTTCTACGCCGCGCAGAATATTCGGGCTGTTTCCGCTTGTCGAGAACGCAACCAGGACATCCTGCGAGGCCACCAGCGATTCAATCTGGCGCGAAAAAATCTGCTCGAATCCGTAGTCGTTGCCTGCCGCGGTGAGGACCGAAGGATTCGTGGTGAGCGCGAGCGCCGCCAGGCCCTTGCGTTCCGCGCGCAGCCGGACGACCAGTTCGGCTGCGAGATGCAGCGCATCCGCGGCGCTGCCGCCATTTCCGAAAAAAACAATCTTTCCTCCAGCGCGCAGTGCCGCGGCGGATTTCTCTACAAACTGAGCGATTCGTCCGACAAGCTCGCTGGAAAAGCTCTGCTTGACGCGAGCGCTTTCCTCGAGCTGGCGGCGAATTTCTTCGGCGTGGGACCCCATTAGAACCTAGCAAAGAACGATCTTGTCGCGATGACGCATCACGCGGCGCGTGGCGTTGCGCGTGTCTATGACCAGTTTGGCGCCATCCACGATCGCCGCATAGTCATAGCTCGAATGATCGGTGGCGATAATCACGGCGTCGTAGCTTCCGATGGTCTGCGGATTCAGCGGCACGGACTTCATGTTCTCGTAATTGTAATGCCGCATCTTGTGCAGCCGAGGAAAGTATGGGTCGTTGTAATCGAGCACTACGCCGCGCTGTTGCAGCAACTGCATGATTTTCAGCGTCGGCGATTCGCGCAGGTCATCCACGTCTTTCTTGTACGCGACGCCCAGAACCAGGACCCTGGAACCCTTCATGCTCTTCTTGTGATCGTTCAGCGAATTGGCCACCGCGTCCACGATGTGATACGGCATAGCGGTGTTGACTTCGCCGGCGAGCTCGATGAAGCGCGTCGAGAAGTCATATTCGCGGGCTTTCCAGGAAAGGTAATACGGGTCCACCGGGATGCAGTGGCCGCCCAGGCCCGGGCCCGGATAAAACGGCATGAAACCGAAAGGCTTCGTGGCGGCGGCGTCGATCACCTCCCAGATGTCGATGTTCATGCGCAGGCTCAACTGCTTGAGCTCGTTAACGAGCGCGATGTTCACGCAGCGGAATATATTTTCGAGTAGCTTGGCCATTTCCGCAGCGCGGGTCGAGCTGACCGGCACGACGCGGGCAACAACCTGGGCGTAGAGCGCTACCGCGGCGCGGCCGCTCGGTGGATTCAGCCCGCCGACGACCTTGGGAATCTGCGCGAGGCCGAATTGTTTATTTCCGGGATCTTCCCGCTCCGGTGAAAACGCCAGAAAGAAATCGCAGGCGACATTTTCATTATCGGGGCCGGATGCGATGCTGCAACGCAGGCCACTCTTTTCAAGAATCGGGAGAACCAGCTCTTCGGTCGTGCCAGGGTAGGTGGTCGATTCGAGGACCACGAGCTGACCCTTCTGGAGATGAGGATAGATGGAAAGGGCAGTCTGTTCGACGTAGCTCAAGTCCGGCTCGCGGCGTTCATCGAGTGGAGTGGGCACGCAGATGAGGATGGCGTCTGCGTCTTTCAGCTTTGCAAAATCCGTGGTCGCGTGGAAATGCCGGCTATTGACGAACTGCTGGATCTTATTCTGAGGAATGTGCTCGATGTAGGACTTACCCGCATTAAGCATGGTCACCTTGGTGGGGTCGGTATCAAATCCGGTGACTTTATGCCCCGCTTCGGCAAAACGCAGCGCCAGGGGCAGGCCCACGTAGCCGCAGCCGATGATGGCGACCTTGAGCTGGGCGCCTTTGAAGAATTCGGATTTCCGGTCGATGGGCATGAGTTGCGTCGCACTCCTCGTCATCCTTGACCCGTATGGGGTCAAGAGATTCGCGTTTTTGGAGATCCAGCTTTATCTGTGGCCATGTGGTTTGTCACCGCATCGCGGTCAATAAAGCAGCCAGCAGGCCACAGAGCTGACGTGATAAAGACAAACAAATATAGCAGGTTCCGCACAAACAAAAAAATGGGCGCATTTGTGAGTGTTACAGCTTATTCACGGGAGGTTGCCGCATTCCGCGAGTCAGGGGATGATAGAAGAGATTCGTCCGCTTGATTGCGCGGAAGCGCGCTATGCGGTCCGGTCTCTAATGACACTCATCATTCTTATGCTTGGACTTGGTGCAGGTGTGCTGGTGGGCTTGTTGGGCATTGGCGGGGGCGTCGTGCTCGTGCCGGCAATGGTTTACCTGCTGCATATGGACCAGCATCTGGCGCAAGGGACCTCGCTTTTCATTTTGTTGCCACCGGTTGGACTAGGGGCCTTGCGGGAGTATTGGAAACAGGGCCAGGTAGATTTGAAGGCAGGAGGATTGTGCGCGTTGGGGATGCTGGTTGGCGCGTACGCGGGCAGTTTGATCGCGCTTCCGATGCCATCCCGAAACTTAAAGGGATTGTTCGGCTGTTTCCTCATGTTGTCAGCCTTGTTGCTTTGGAGAAAAGCGCAACTCGAAAGCAGGCCAACAAGCGGGGCAGAGGAGACGGCCCGTGACTGATGGGATAGGGCGTGGCGCAGGAATTTTTGCCGTAGCATGTGCGTGCGGTGTCGCTTCTGGCATGTTCGGGATTGGCGGCGGCGTACTTCTGGTCCCGCTTCTCGGGCTGCTGTTTGCATTCAGCCAGCATCGCGCGCAGGGGACAAGCTTGATCGCCCTGATACCGCCCACTGGCGTCCTGGCGTTGATGACTTATGCCAAGGGAGGATTCGTCTCTTGGAAAACCGGGTTGCTGCTGATCCCGGGAGTGTTTCTTGGCGGTATTCTCGGGGGAAAACTGGTGAAATGGATCAAACCTCTAAGGATGCGGCAAGTCTTTGCGGGACTGCTGTTTGCACTCGGTGTCTGGCAGGCGCTTGGCGCGTGGTGGCGGTGAGGAGCGGATAACCCAGATGGTCGATTTGCACTGTCACATCCTGCCGGGGATCGATGACGGCCCAGCCACGATGGAAGAATCGATGGCCATGGCGGAGTCGGCGATCGCGGACGGAATCACACATGTCATCGCGACGCCCCACTCCAGCAGCGAGTATATTTTCGATTTCGCACGCGTGCGTCGGCTTCGGGATGAGCTGCAATCCAAGATTGGCGACAGGCTGCAACTGGCCACCGGCTGCGATTTTCATCTCGACCCGGAAAACCTGGAATCCTTGCGCAAGGATGCCTCGCGCTATTGCCTCAATCAACGTGACTATTTGCTCGTGGAGTTCAATGAGATTTCCATTCCGCCGGGCATGGATCAAACGCTGCATGAAATTCAGCTCGCCGGGGTGCGCCCGGTGATCACCCACCCGGAGCGCAACCGCATTCTGCGGGCACACGCGGAGCGCCTGAAAAAGTGGGTGCGCCAGGGCTGCTTCGGGCAGGTCACCGGGGGGGCGCTTACGGGAAGCTTCGGCCCTGCATCCCAGAAAGATGCACTGCAGTGGATCCGCGATGGGCTCATCCATTTTGTGGCGAGCGACGCGCACAACACTCGATCGCGCCCGCTGCGGCTGCAGCCCGCCTATGATGTAGTTGTCGGCCAGTTTGGCGAAGAGAAAGCCCGCGCCTTGTTCCTGGAGAATCCGCTCGCGGCATTCGAGGGACGGGAGTTGCCGCACGTGCCGGAGATTGAGGACGACACCGCGCCGCCGAGGCGCAAGCGTTTTTTCTTTTTCTAGAGCTCATCCCTCCCACTGTCATTCCGAGCGGAGCGACCCGGCTTTTTCTTGCGCCCACGTTTCTAGGGCGCCGGGTCGCGAAGTCGAGGAATCTGCTTTTGTCTTTAGGCCATGCGCTCCATTCCTGTGGCACAAGCTGAAGGCCTGTGCCATGCTCATTTCGCCGGATGCAAGGGCAGGCCCACCCAGGCGTTCAACAGGCCAAGGACCTCGCGCACCACATCGAGCGCATCACCGGTGTTGCGCCACCAGTGCCGCGGATCGAATGGATCATCCGAGGCAGCGCGCACGATCGCCCGGCCTCGGCCGGAGGCGAGCCTTCGCCAGAGCAGGCGAACGCGCCGCGTATGCGCTTTGGTCGTTACGACGATCACCGTGCGCTCCTTTTCCTGCGCAAGTGCAGCGGCAATCACGTTCATTTCATCGGCGGTATTCACAATGGGCGGCTCGAGCACGTGAATCGCTCCCGCCGGCACGCCTTCGTGAATCAGGATGCGCACGTTGTAATAGTCCTCACCGGCGAACGCGATGCCCATCGCCGCGAGTGTCTCGCCCGGCTCCACGGAGTGCGTCAGCCAGATTTCCGGCGCGTAGCCTTCCCGATAAAGCTTCGCCGCCTCCATCGCCCGTAGTGGCATACTGCCGCTGAGTACGGCGATGGCCCGGGACTTCGTGAGCGGATCTTCTACCACGAGCCATCGCCCCACGGCGAAAAAGCAGATGATGACGAGAAGGACGCTGCTCAAACCAACAGCAAGAAGGATGCGCAGCGCCCGCGAGCGCGCCAAGAATGACGTGACAGGATTTTCACGGTCTGGCATTAGAGAACTGGCGAATCCTACCCCGTGCCGCGAAAGTGGTCAATCGGCGGCGCTCACGTTAGACTGTCCAATTGATTTTTCGGAGGAGGTGGAGGCATGCGGGCAGTAGTCACCGGCGGGGCAGGATTTCTAGGGTCGCATCTTTGCGAACGTCTGCTTGCGGAAGGATG
>JBGQCW010000149.1:0-5603 GCA_041495565.1 Candidatus Acidiferrum sp. | reverse complement strand
TGGACGCCCGACGGGAAGCGCGTGCTCTTCTCTTCATCACGCGAAGCTTACGCGGATTTCGACCGTCTCTACACGGTCCCCGTCGAGGGCGGGCCGGCGGATGTCCTGCCAATGTGGCGGGGAGAGGATGCGTGGTTCTCTCCGGACGGGACACGTCTCGCCTACGTGCCAAACCTGAAGTGGCAAACGTCGTGGAAACGCTATCGCGGCGGGCAAACCACGCCCATTTACATCGTGCGGCTGAGCGACCTGGCGCTGGAAAAAGTGCCGCGCGAGAATTCGAACGATGCACAACCAGTTTGGTTTGGCGATACCGTCTATTTTCTGTCCGACCGCAACGGCCCAGTGACTCTTTTCGCGTATGACACCAAGGCGAAGACCGTGAAGCAGGTGGTGGAGAACAAGGGCTTGGATTTCAAATCTCTCTCCGCCGGGCCCGACACGCTCGTCTATGAACAGTTTGGTGGAATCTATCTTTCCGATCCGGCGAGCGGTAAATCGAAGAAGGTAAGCATTCGAATTGCGGGTGATTTGCCGGCGACGCGGCCGCACTTTGAGAAGGCGGGCGACAAGATTCAGCACGCGGCGATTTCCCCGACAGGCGCACGCGCGGTGTTCGAAGCGCGTGGCGAAATTCTGACGGTGCCGGGCGAGAAGGGCGATATCCGCAATTTGACGCGGACGACAGCGGTGGCGGAGCGCGACCCGGCGTGGTCGCCGGACGGAAAGTCGATTGCTTACTTTTCGGATGAGTCCGGCGAATACGCGCTGCACATCAGCGATCAGTCGGGCTCCGGGACGGTGAAGAAGATCAATCTGGGCAATCCACCATCGTATTTTTACGGCCCGTTGTGGTCTCCGGACAATAAGAAGATTGCGTATACGGATAAGCGGCTGAACCTGTGGTACGTGGACGTGGAGAAGAGCACGCCGGTGAAGGTGACGACGGACCGCTACGAGGACCCGACATCGTCGTTCAATGAAACGTGGTCGCCGGACAGCAAATGGCTGACGTACGGCAAGCTGCTGGAGAATCACCTGCGCGCCGTGTTTGTGTACTCGCTGGAATCGGGCAAGGAGTCACGAATCACGGACGGAATCAGCGATGCGCGATCCCCGGTGTTCGACAAGGGCGGGAAATCACTTTTCTTTGCGGTCAGCACCGACGTGGGGCTTTCCTCGGGCTGGCTCGATTTGTCGAGCTTCCAGCACCCGGTTTTGAGAAGCGTTTACGCGGCGGTGCTGAAGAAGGGTGATGCTTCGCCTGTGGAACCACAGAGCGACGAAGAAAAAGGAGCAGAAGAAAAGAAAGACGCAGCGGGCGGAGATAAAGGCAAGGACGCTGACAAGAGCAAAGAAGGCGAGAAGGGCAAGGAAGGTGACAAGGGAAAAGAGGGCGAGAAGAAGGAAGAGCCCGTCAAGGTTACGATCGATCTGGACGGCATTGGGCAGCGGATCGTCGCGCTGCCGATCAAAGCTGCGAATTACGTGAGCCTGGACACGGGCAAGGCAGGGACACTGTTCCTTTCGGAAATCGTGGACGTGCCGCGATTCGGAGAACCGCCGCCAACGACGGTTTCAAAGTTTGATCTCACGACGCGAAAGACCGAGCCGTTCCTTGGAGGGATCAACGGGTTTGCGGTTTCCGCAAACGGCGAAAAGGTGCTGTACCGCCAGGGGCCGGGATGGTTCATCGCGGCGACGGCCGCGGCGCCGAAGCCGGCAGACGGAGCCTTAAAGCTCGACGGGATGGAAGTGCACGTCGACCCGCGAGCGGAATGGAACCAGATGTACCACGAGGTGTGGCGCATCGAACGCGACTTCCTTTACGACCCGCATCATCATGGACTGGATATCAATGCCGCGGAGAAGAAATACGCACCTTATTTGAAAGGTTTGGGAGGGCGAGGGGACTTGAATTATCTCTTCGATGAAATGCTGGGAGAGATCACCATCGGCCACATGTTCATCGGTGGCGGGGACGTTCCCAAACCAAGGGAGGTGAAGGGCGGATTGCTGGGCGCAGACTACAAGATCGAAAACGGGCGTTACCGGTTTGCCCGCGTCTACAACGGAGAAAACTGGAATCCGGACTTGCGCGCACCGCTGACGCAGCCGGGCGTGGACGTAAAAGCCGGAGACTATCTGCTGGAAGCGGAGGGCCGCGAAGTTCGTCCGCCGGCGGAGGTTTATAGCTTCTTTGAGAACACAGGCGGGAAACAGATCAAGATCAAAGTGGGCCCGAACGCAGACGGCAAGGACGCGAGGGAAGTCACCGTGGTGCCATTGCCGAGTGAATTCGCGTTGCGAAACCGCGCGTGGGAAGAAGACAATCGGAGAAAAGTGGACGAGCTAAGTGGAGGAAAGCTGGCGTACGTGCACGTGCCGGATACGGCCGTCGGCGGGTGGCTCAATTTCAACCGGTTCTACTTTGCGCAAGTCGGCAAGCAGGGCGCGGTGATTGATGAGAGATACAATCACGGCGGCGAAGTGGCGGATTACATCATCGATATGCTGAATCGGCCGCTGCGGAACTGCGCCATCTCGCGGGAGGGCGAAGCGTTTTGCTCCCCGCTGGCGCAAATCTACGGGCCGAAGACGATGATCATCAATGAAATGTCCGGATCCGGCGGCGATGCGCTACCGTGGATGTTCAAGCAGGACAAGATCGGGCCGCTCGTGGGGACGCGCACCTGGGGCGGATTGGTCGGGATTTATGGGTATCCGCCGCTGCTCGATGGTGGATTCGTGACGGCGCCGCGTGTGGCGATCTACGGCCTGCACGGCGAGTGGGAAGTGGAGAATCACGGAATCGCGCCGGACATCGAGGTGGAAAACGATCCGGCGTCGGTTGCGGCGGGACACGACCGGCAATTGGAGAAGGCGGTCGAGGTCACCATGGAGGCGCTGAAGAAAAATCCGGTTGTGATTCCGGGGCATCCGCCGTATCCGAATTATCACAAGAAGTGACTGAGGCGCAATTTTCGTTGTAGGGAAGCAGCATGGTTCGGTTCGGCTCCGCTCACCACAAGGGCTGTGCCCGTACACGCAGGATCCTTATTTGCTCGTCGTCGCGTTTGTAGATTTCGCAAACATCCACGTCAACAATTCAGTTTCGGCGTAGGCTTTGTCCCAGGAATTGTGGCCGACGCCCCTTTGAGGCGAGTTGGCGCAGCCGCGCCGGGGCATGGAACTGGGCGCTGTGCTATTTTGATGGGTCTCCCTTCGTATGCCAGAACTTCCCGAAGTCGAAACGGTAGCGCGCGGATTGCGGCGAGCGATTCTCGGACGGCGAATTGTCTCCGTGACACTCGGGAAGACGGATTTCATCGACGATCCAGTGGCACTAGAGGAGCACCTGCCGGGGCGGCAGATCGAAGCCGTGGAGCGTTTTGGAAAATTCATGCTGCTGCGGCTTTCGGCCGCGGCTGGGGGAGACCGCCTGGCAAGAAATGGTAATGCTGCGCCGGCGTCGCTTCTAGTGCATCTGGGGATGACCGGGCAGATCGCACCGATCCCTGCCTCGCAGCCCCGCGCGAAGCACACGCATGTCCGCCTGCTGCTCGATGATGGCCGCGAGCTGCGCTACACCGACGCGCGGCGTTTTGGTCGAATCGCCTATCTGACGGAAGCGCCGCTCGCAGAAGAGCTGCTGGGATTCGGGGCAGATCCGCTGGAAGTGAGTAACGAGGAATTCGCGAGCCGGATACGAGGGCGGCGCGCACGGATCAAGGCGCTGCTGCTGGACCAGAGCGTGCTTCGCGGCGTCGGCAACATCTATGCGGATGAGAGCCTGTGGAAAGCGAAAATTCATCCCGCGCGGCTGGGAGGGCAGTTGAGTAAGAAGCAGGCAGGGACGCTGCGCCGCGTGCTGCAAGAAATTCTGCGGAAAGCGATTGTGATGCGCGGGTCATCGATTTCCGATTTTCTTGACGCGGAGGGCGAGCCGGGAGAATATCAGCGGCACCATCGGGCGTACGGCCGCGAAGGGAAAACATGCTATCGCTGCAAAACTTCGATCCGCCGCGCGATTGTGGCGGGCCGAAGCAGTTATTTTTGCCCAAAGTGCCAGCCTGCGCCGCGAGGATTCGCTGCTTTGCCGCTGCTCAGGAAAAGCCGAAAGAAAGACTAAACGCAGAGACGCAGAGAATAGACGAAACGAAGAGAGAGACTTCCTACGTCTATAAGAACAAGTCCCGAGATTGGGCCGCGCGGCCACGACGGGAACCGGGTGGAGATGGCTGCGCGAAGGCAGACGAATTCTTTTCGTGAAATCTTGTTGAAGACTTCGAGGGAGAACGAATGAACTCACGTCGAGTGGTTGTTCTTGTGTGTGCGGTTGTGCTCGTGTTTGCCGGAGTGCGGGTGGGATCGGCGAAGCCTGCGGCCGATGATACGAATGTGTTCGCTGCGGCGGACGCACAGATTCTGAGCGAGGTGCACGACCACAGCGAGGCGATGCAGAACAGCGAATATCTGGGTGATGCTATCGGGCCGCGGCTGACGGGCTCGCCGCAACTGAAGCAAGCCAACGATTGGACGGCGGCCAAGTTCCGCGAATACGGCCTGACCAACGTGCACCTGGAGCCGTGGACGATTGCGCATTCCTGGACGCGGGGAACGGCGCACGCGCGCATCGTGAGCCCGACGGAGCATCCGCTGACCATTGCGTCGGCGGGATGGGCTCCGAGCACGGCGGGAGTCGTGCGCGGGCCGGTGGTATACGTCGACATCAAGAAAGATGAAGATTTTGAGAAGTATCGCGGAAAGCTGAAGGGCGCGATCGTGATCGCACAAGAACCCGCGAGTCTCTCTCCGCCGAAGCCCGGCGACGTATTCAGTGAAGTGAATCGCCCGATGCAGACACCACCCCCGTTGAAGGGCCAGCCGGCTCCGCCGTCCCCCTTCGCGGCGTTCCAGGCGGTGGCGCGAAAGCGTACGGAATTTTACAAACAAGAGGGCGTGGCGGTGGTGCTGCGCGATTCGAACAAGCCGCATGGTTTGCTGAACATGACCGGAATCGGCGGAGAGCAGTTCAACATCGGAGCGATTCCGACGGCGTTCATCACCGGCGAAGGCTACCGGATGCTTTACCGCATGCAGAAGCACGGGCCAGTCGAAGTCGAGATCGAGATGACGAATTCTTTCAGCGACAAGCCCGTGGATGTGTACAACACGGTGGCAGAGATTCGCGGGAGCGAAAAGCCGGATGAGGTCGTGATTCTCGGGGCACATCTGGATTCCTGGGACCTGGGAACGGGCTCGACGGACAACGGCACTGGTTCGATGGCGGTGCTAGAAGCGGCGCGCACCCTGGCAAAGCTAAACCTAAAGCCGAAACGGACAATCCGATTTATTTTATTCAGCGGAGAGGAAGAAGGGTTGTGCGGCTCGGTGAAGTACGTCGAAGCGCACAAGGACGAGCTGGAGAAGATTTCCGGCGTGCTGGTGCACGACACGGGAACGGGAAGGGTGCTGACGCTGGCTTTGCACGACAACTATCAGGATCGAGAGATTGTGGACCAGGTGCTGGCGCCGCTGAAAGAATTGAGGCTGCTGGAGCCGACGATGATGCATATGTCTGGGACGGATCACTTGTCCTT
>JBGQCW010000148.1:0-5636 GCA_041495565.1 Candidatus Acidiferrum sp. | reverse complement strand
TCCGTGATGGTACGCACGTCCAACGGAGCGGCAGTCGACACCCTTGCCGTCATCACTCTGTATGATTCCTCGGGTCAAAGTATAACTTCCAAGACGACCTCCGATTCCAGAGCGACCTTCGTTCCCTTGAGCAATGGGGCATATATTGTTGATGTCGATGCGCCCGGGTATGCAAAGTCAAGGCTTGAAGCAAAAATCACGACGGAAGATGGCGAGCAATTACTCATAGTTACTCTCAAGCCGGATACCGGGAGTGGCATAACTTACGCGGTGACCAGCAGAGTGGTCCTCCCTCCGAAGCCGCAGAAAGAAGTGACCAAAGGCCTTGAAGCGCTGCGCGCCAGCAAGTTTGACGAGGCCATCAAACACCTGGAAGCCGCCCAGCATATGGCGCCAAAAGAAGCGGAGATCCCGTCCCTGCTGGGAATGGTATTCGAAAAGAAGAGCGATATTACGACCGCCCGCAGATACTGGGACCAGGCCATTCAGCTCGATCCGAAACACCTCTCCTCGCTCCTTGCCTACGGCGATTCCCTGCTTCGTCAGAAAGATGTGGCGGGAGCGCGCAAGTACCTCGACAAAGCGGTCGAGGCTGGCCCTAATTCCTGGCGTGCGCACAGTCTTCTCGCTGCCGCCCTCCTGCAGCAGAATTCCTATGTTGAAACGGTTAGCCACGCGGAGCGCGCCATTGATATTGGCAAGTCTGAGGCCAACTCGGCTCGGCTTACACTGGGCCAGGCGCTTGCCTTCCAGCACCAGAACCAGCAGGCCATCGCGGTGCTTGAGGCCTACATCGCCGGCAAGCCCTCACAGGCTATGGCCGATGCCGCGCAGAACCTGATCACCCGCCTGAAAAACTCGAATAGCTCCTCCGCCGACGCGGGAACTCCTCTCGTCGACTTTTCGGGAGCGAACTCGGCAAATGGACAGGTCTCCAGCGATATCGCGGATGTTCCTCTGACTGCTGCCGCTTTGCATTGGCTCCCATCCGATGTCGACTCGGTAATTCCGCCGGTCGAGCCGGGCATCAGCTGTTCTCTCGACGATGTTCTGAAAAAAACTTCGGCGCGCGTGCAGGAATTGCCGGAAGTCGTAGACCGGTATACGGCCACTGAACTTTTGCATCATGAAGATGTAAACAACGCCGGTTACGCCGAGCGCGTTGCGGATATGTCTTTTAATTACCTGGCTTCCGTCCGCGATATCAAGAACAAGTACGGTGAAGCTCTTGACGTCCAGGAATATCGCAACGGCAGTACCGGGACGGAAATGTTTCCGGACCACAATGGGAGTGTCGGCCTGCCCTCCATTGTTCTCATTTTTCATCCGCTGCTCATTACCGATTTTGAGATGAAGTGTGAAGGCTTAAGCCGCGCACACGGAAACTTTGCTTGGCAGGTTTACTTCCGCCAGCGTGACGACAAGGAAAGCCGCATCCGTCGTTACCGCATTAGCGGCCATGTTTATCCTGTCGCGCTCAAAGGGCGCGCCTGGATCGACGCCAACACCTTCCAGATCGTGCGACTGGAGACGGACCTACGCGAGGCACATCCAGAGTTGAAGCTCGATGCCGAGCATCTTGTGATGGAATATGGCCCCATCACATTCAAAAGCCGCAACGAGCAACTCTGGCTGCCCACTAGTGCGGAGTACTACGCCATCCGCCGCGGCAAACGCTTCCACCAGCGCCACAGTTTCACGAACTATCTCCTGTTTTCCATCGAACAGAAACAAAAAATCGGCGAGCCCCCCAAAGAGAAGACGGATGCAGCAGCTCCAGACGACAAAAAGCCTTCGAATTAATAAACGAAGTTCCCGGAGTTGGATTGTCTACCTGCTATTTGTTTTCTAACGTAGGCGGCCGGGAGGATCGGCGGGAGTAGGCATGGCAGCGGATTTGCCGCTGCCTGGGGCGTTAGCGGAGACGTGGACAGGCGACGGCTGGGGGATGCCGGCGCCGGCGTTTAGATCGAGGTGGTCCTTGGCGCAAGCAGGGCAATAGCCCTTGCCGGTATCTTCATCGCGCAGGCTGGCCAGTTCATAGCAACCGCAAATGCAATCGCAGTAGCCTGTTTCGGAAGCCGTCTTAATGGGGATGAGTGCCATAGCAGCGAGATAGTACGTTGTCAGTGGGTTCCACGCAAGTCTCGCTGAGAAATGGTCCTACCCAGAAGGCAAGGAGAGACTCCTCGACTGCGCAGGCCGACCGTTCGCAGGAGCGAACGGGAAGAAAGACAGTCGGCCTGCTGCGCTCGGAGTGACAATTTAGGGTTGTGGGTGAGCTGAATGTCGGAGCTAAAGCTCCGACCCCCTAAGACGCCCAGGATGGCGGCGAGGAGACCGCGCATGGTCAGAGGAAACCGCGGCCGGGTCTGCGACTTCGGCTAGACTTGCAAGTTCTTCAGATGAGCCAGCCGGAAGGGTGAACCCAAGTTCTCCCGCAAGTCGAGCCAATGCTGTTCCGGGATGGACATGAAAACCTCGACGACCTTGGGATCAAACTGGGTGCCCGAACAACGCTCGATCTCTCCGCGGGCGTGGGACATCGGCAAGGCTCGGCGATAGGGACGGTCGCTGATCATGGCATCCATGGAATCCGCGATCGTGAATATGCGCGCTCCCAGAGGGATTTGGTCGCCCTTCAGCCCGCGCGGATAACCCGAGCCGTCATAAAACTCCTGGTGGGCCAACACGATCTCCGCGGCGTCGCGGAGAAAGGGGATGCGGATCAGCATGTTGTAGCCGATCTCGCAGTGTGTGCGCATGATTTTCTTTTCGTCGTCGTTCAGCGGCCCAGGCTTGCGCAGAATGCCATCGGGAATGGCCATCTTCCCGATATCGTGGAGGAAGGCAGCGCGCGCGAGGACCGGCAAATACGGGTCCGGCACCGGCATCGTTTTTGCGATCGAAATGCAGAACGCCGTGACGCGCTGGCAGTGGCCCTCGGTTTCGGCATCCTTCAAGTCCAGCGCGCTTCCCAGGGCCTCCAGCGTGTCATCGTAGGACTGTTCGAGCTGTGCCAGCGCCCCGGTAAGCTGTGCGGTGCGCTCTTCCACAAGTTGCTCAAGGTTGCTCTGGTAGCTGCGGTTTTCAATGATCAATCGGCGGTGCTGTAGCGCCCGTCCCACGCCAAGAAAGAGCTGGTCTTTTTCAAATGGCTTGAGGATGTAGTCGTAAGCGCCGCGGCGAATCGCTTCCAACGCCGTCGAAATGTCGTGAATCGCGGTGACCATGATCACCGGCACTTCCGGATCATATTGCCGCATCCATTCGAGGAACTTGAGCCCGTCCATCTCCGGCATGATCATGTCGCTTAAGACGAGGTCGGGTGTCGACTTCTTTACCTGTTCCTGAGCCACGCGGCCGTTTTGCACGGCAATGCAGTGATACCCTTTCGACTCGAGCATCGTCGAGACGACCTCTCGAATCGCTTCCTCATCATCGACGACCAGTATGTTTTCGGTCTCCACGTCGGTTAGCTCCCAATAGCCATTATATGTGACGGCACAGACGAATGTGGGTACCCTTGCCCACTTAGAAAATAGCGTGTTAGCGTCGATAAAGGCTTACCGCTCAAGAGTTCACGCCGTCCAGATCAAGCTTCGCGGCTGCAAGAGCACCGCAGTGACGGCAGTTCCGGCCGGGAGGCGGCGCAACGTGTTGGAGAATCAGGGCCTGCTCGGCATCGCGTTCTTCGAAGCGACCGCGTTCATTATCATGCTGGTCCTCTTTTTCCTTTTCCGGCGTGATCACCATGGCGGCTATTTCCGTTTTTGGCTGGTTGGATGGTGCTGCTTCACCTTCTCCGCTTTGTGTGAAGTCGCGTTCTTGATTCGCCAATTCCCGGGATTGCATCAGACCATCCTCGCAGCACAGGCCGCTGCTCTGCTGCTCTTCGTCGTTTCGGTCATGCAGTATGCTACCGGTTCGGACCGGCGCATCTGGTCGGTTCTGCCCCTGATCAGCTTGATCCTGGCAGGGATCTACTACATCGAGCGCAGCGGCCCGCAACAATTTGCGTCGATCCATTGGCAAACCGCCATTCTTGAGAGCGTCATCTGTCTGTTTGCCGGTTGGTTGATGTTGCGCCCATCCATGGCGCGTCGCGGACACGGCGCGCAGCTCCTCGCCGGAATATTTATCCTAAGCGGCCTGCACGGGCTGGACCGCCCGCTTTGGCCGGAAAGCCCGCTATTCCTGCTGCGCATCGCCTTCGACCATCTTCTCGGGGTGGCTCTGGGCATTTCTATGGTCGTAGTCGTTCTGGAAGGCGCCCGCACTCGTACGGAAGAACTGAATGACAAGATGCGACGCCTGACGCTCCTGACCGCCGCGAGCACGCAGAGCCTTTCCGTCAAGGAGGTCATCGATCAGGTTCTATCAAATCTTGTGGGGAGTCTTGGCGCCACTCATGGAATCGTCCGCCTGATCGAAGGCGAAGGCAAAACCGCGCTGCTGGTGGCCAGGACTTCGGTTGGATATGACAAGACGTTCCTGGCCCGGCACGCCAAACTTTCGGCCATGGAGCCTTGGGCACAGCAGGTCTTGAAAGGGGACTATCAGTTCCTGGAATCCGAGGAGGAGCAGGATGCGACTGCCCGCCAAAGAATGGAGGATGCCGGGTTGAGATCGCTGGTCACGCTGGCGCTGCCCGGCAAAGACGGACCCCTCGGCGTGATTGCGGTTGGCTCGACACGCAGCGTGAGGTTTCAAACGGACGAGATCGCGTATCTCGTGAACATTGCCAATCTGCTTGGCATGACGTTGCAGAATGTCCGTTTGTTCGAACAGGTCAGCACGGTACAGCAACAATGGGAGTACACGTTCGATTCCATTGGGGACCCCATCCTGGTCCACGATCGCCAGGGGCGCATCCTGCGCAGCAACCAGCGGCTGAACCATCTTCTTGGCCGTGAAGGCGGAGGGCTTGTAGGGCGAAACGTTACGGAACTTCTCTCCGCCAAGAACTCTGCCTACCAAATTTGCCCCTACTGCGAGGGCGTCGCCGGCGAAGGTGACGAACCCGATCCGTGGCTCCAGGGCTACTTCTTGTCCTCGAATTCGACCTTTGCCGACCCCTCCGGACGTCAGCTCGGGACGGTTCACGTCTTGAAGGACATTACCGATCGTAAGCGCGCTGAAGAAAAGTACCGCACGCTGGTGTCCAGCGTACAAGAAGGCGTATTCATCTCCACGCCGCAGGGCCGCTTCCTCGATTTCAACGATGCGCTTCTCCGCATGACTGGATATGACGCTCGCGAGGAATTGATGGCGATCGACATACCCAGCGCGTTCTACGCCAATCAATCAGACCGCGAAAGGCTGAAGAAGCTGCTCGAGCAACACGGTTCGGTTGCCGATTTCGAATTTGACATGCGGCGCAAGGACGGTGAAGTACGCACAATGCTGGAGTCCTCGATCGCCGTCCGGGATGCCGCGGGCAACGTCACTGCGTATCAGGGATTCATTCTGGACATCACCGAGCGAAAGCAAGCGGAGCATGAAATCCGGCGCCGCAACCGGGAGCTGATGGTTCTGAATTCGATCGCCCAGACGCTGACCGAATCGCTCGACCTCAGCGATTCGCTGCATCGCACGTTGCGCCAGATGGCCGAGCTTTTCAGCCTGGACGCCAC
>JBGQCW010000147.1:0-5677 GCA_041495565.1 Candidatus Acidiferrum sp. | reverse complement strand
GGGCTGATTTCTTTCACCGTCGTAAAGGTTGCGGCGGGAAAATTCCGCGAGGTCAGCATCCTGCTTTGGATCCTCACCGCGCTATTTATCCTGCGCTACATCTATCTCGCAGCTGCATGACCGATGCCGCTCCGGTTTCCACGAGAGCGGACGACAGAAATTTTCCGGTCTTCCTGCTGCTTTCCAAATGCGAATGAGGGGAAAGATGGTGCCCGAAAGAGGACTCGAACCTCCACTCCCTTGCGAGAACTAGCTCCTGAAGCTAGCGCGTCTGCCAATTCCGCCATTCGGGCACAAGTGCTTGATTGCGAGGCTTTTTAATTGTGCCCGCGGCATGGAGCTTTGTCAACGCGGTGCGGGAAGGCTCAATTTCGGTCCCGTTGGCACAGGAACTGACAAAAACGGGGCATCTAGCACTCCATCCTCTTGCATCAGTTTCTCAACTGGCAGGGGCTGGATATTCGAATATAGAGTGCTATACTCCGCCTATAAACCTTAGTACCCCTTGCCGGCCCGGTCGGGGCAGGCACCGCGGATCGGTCCCAACGGGAGGTCACCATGGAACCACAATCGCTAACGACGGGGCCACTTCTTTACCTGCTCATTGCCTGGGGAGTCGTAACTGCCGCATTCCTGGTACTGCTGCTTCGGCGGAGCCTGCTCGCCAGCCACGAGGACGACCAGATCTTTCTCGATGCCGCAGAAGAGCATATGGCCAGGCAGCAGCGTGAGCTTGTGGCCAAGATCGACGCCCTCTCAAAGCCCATCCTGGGTACGGGCGTCCTGGCGGGCGTTCTGCTGCTGGTGATTGCCGGAATGTGGCTCAAGGAAGGGCTGAAGGGCCTCTTCTAGGTCTTCAGGCTCCAATGAGTTTGCCGGTAAGCTTCAGCGAGACGTCGGCTTTGCAGGCTGCTGCCCCGAAGGCGCAGCCGCGGGAGCGGTTTGCGGGACCCTCGCTGCAAGCGACGTGTGGTTGTGGACGATGACCCAGTGATTGTTGCGTTTCTCCAAGACTAACGTGGTCTGACCCTGGGATTCGGTCGGCTGGCCATCCACAACTGCGGCAAAATCCCACTGGTAACAGGCCCACGCCACCGTGCCGTTTATTTTAATGTAGGTATTCGAGCGATCCATGCGCACCTGCTGCATGCGCGCGCGCTGCTGCTGGTAGATGGCGAGATAATTTGTCCAGCCGATGATCGGTGGCGCCCAAGAACCATTCACGATGGATACATCGTCCGCATAGTCTTTGTGAAGCTTTTCGATGTCCCCCATCTGCCAGGCACCCAGCATTTCGGAAAGCATGTAATCGATCTGCTGCTCATCGGCCATGGGAATCAAGGTATTGGAGCTGTCCGTTGGAGGAGTGTTGTCTTTCTTCTTTTTCTTTTCTTTCTGCGCCGCGGCCGGTGAAACGCAGGCCAGGAAGAGCGCGGCTGCAAGAAGGAAAAGGAATGCCGTATGAATGGTTTGACCGGGAAAGCGAGTTGCAAAATATTTTTTCATTCGCGTGCGGCTCCTCTGAGGGAAGAGAATAGCACGGCAATTCGCGCGCGGCGGCGATGTGCCCAGTTGGTTTACTTGGTCCGCGAAGCGCTGAGCAGATTGACGAACAGACGGTACGCTCCGGGCACGCCTTCGGGCAATTGACGGAAGAAGGCGAGGCCCGTGTAGATGTACGTTCCTTTGCCAAAGCGCGTGTAGACCAGCGCGCCCTTGAGGGCGGGTTCCGCGGGGTCGTTCATGGTGAGGAGCGGCGTGTATTTCGAATCGAACTGCGTCCAGAAATAGAGGCCGCGCTCCTGTACCCATCCTTTGAAATCGTCCTGCGTGATTCTATTTGGCACGTTGAGGATCTTGTCGTCCGGCTTCATGAATTTGACCGGTGAATTTTCGTCCGTGATGCGCGGTAAGGGCCGCGGCGTTTGCGGAGCGCCGTCCTTCGCGGGCGGGAGCGGCGGCGAAATCAGCGCGGGATAAGGCGCGGGTTGCAGCTTGTCCCAGATGAAGTCACGGTTGTACTGCACGATGAGCGTGCCGCCTTTCGAAACGTAGTCGAGCAAGCGCTGATTCGCGCCGGGCAGCTCGGGGCGCAGCTCGTACGCGCGCACGCCAACCACGATGGCATCGAAGCGTGACAAATCCGTGAAGGCCAGCGCCGACGCGTCCAGCATGTCAACCTGGATGCCCAGGCGCTGCAGCGCTTCGGGAACGGGCTCGCTCTCCGCCGTGATGTAGCCGGCGCGCAGATTCTGCGGCACAGTTGCAGCGAATGCGTGAACGACGCACTGTGCCGGCTCGCTCCAAAGCTGCGTAGACAACGTTGGCAACGGCTCCAGCGATGTGGTGAATTTCTCAACTCTTGCGCCTCGAGCGCTGTCGGCGCCGCGCTCTGCATACGCGGCAATCTTGTAGTTTCCCGCGCCGAGCTTGACCGGCGGCGTCACCGTCAGGCGGGTGTACAGGTCTCCCGCGCCGCCAAATTTCAGCGGCACGGGTGCACTCGTCCGCCATCCTCGCGGCACCGTAAGCCCTACGCGAACTTGACCCGGCTGCGTGGCATACGAATGCACGCGCAATAGCACTTCGAACGGTTTGTGCTGTTTCGCCGCAATCTCGATCATCTGTTTCGGCTCGACGGCCAGCGAATAGGCCGGCACAATCCGCGGAGTGATTCGATCCACTCGCGTGGAAGTCGCGTGCACGCTTATCACCGGTGAAGTGATGGTGAACGAATAACCATTCACGGCCGCTTCTTGACTGGCAGTCACGAGCGGCGGAGCTTCCGGTAGCACCGCATTGGCAGACGTGGAGACGCTCTGAAGCTGCGGCTTCATCCGCTCAGAACTGTCCAGGGCACGTTGCGGATTCTGCGCAACGGAAATCGTAAAGCGAATGGACCCGCCGGCTTCGGGTTCTTCCTTGATGACGTTCCACTCGGGCGGAAAGACCAGCGCTGGCTTCTTGAAATCTCCTGCGACGCCTTCGCGATGACGGGATTCCACGCGAATCGTGAATGTTTCTCCTGAGACGATCTCGCTTCGATCGGCGACCGCGTCAAGCCGCAGCCCGGCAACGAGTGCCAGCGCTCTGTCAATCTTTTCGCGTTTGCGTCCCAGGCTCCGAGCGAGGGACACGACCGGAGCGGGCGTCTGAGAAGAAACAGAAGGCCTCGGCACTTCGTCGATTTTCTTGCCCGCCACAACAAGGGAATCGGCTGCCCCCTTCCAATCCAGCCGCAAGGCCGCATCACGCGCTGCCACCAGGGCTGCGTCCACCGCCCGCATGAGGGGGTCAATGCCCATATTCCCCGCTTCATAGTCTTCATCGAGCGGGCCGAGTGGTTGCGCGAGCAGTGCGGGATCGAACTCGCCGCCATCCTCGCGTTTGAGGGCGATGGGACGCCGCAGGAACGGCGAACCCAGGAATCCGGCAATTCCTTGCGTGCGATGATTCGCAAACGCGTCAATGCCAATTTCGCGCCAGGACTTGCCGTAAAGTGGAGAGAGTTCATCCAGCGGCAAGATGTAACCCTTTGGTGCGTCACTCCGGTCCACGTCCAGCAAGATGACGGGTCTTCGATCACCCCAGGGCGCCAAATCTAGTTCTTCGGATGGCGATCCTTGCAGCTTGTACGACGGATCAGCAGCCAGTTGTACCGCCTTTGGGGTAAGAAGACCTGCTGCCTGATGGTGGCCGTGGCCGCTGTGTACCCCGCCCCAGCCGTTTAGGACGATGTTGGGACGAAACGCGCGAATCACTTGCACCATGTCGTGAAGGACTTCCTCACCCCACACCTTCTCTGTTTCCTCGGGTGTCTTCGAATAGCCAAAATCCTTCGCCCGCGTGAAATACAACTTCACGCCATAGCCTCGCGTAGCGGCGAGGAGTTCTTGCGTGCGAATCAGGCCGAGTTGCGGTGCCTGCTCCGGACCGAGGTCATTTTGCCCGCCTTCGCCGCGGGTGAGGGAAAGCAGTGCGACGTCGGCGTGGAGGCCGCGGGCGAGGTAGGTCAAGACGGCGCCGGATTCGTCATCGGGATGCGCGGTGATGTAGAGAATGCGCGTGGTGACGCGCGCGGAATCGATGGCTTCGATGGTTTCGGCGAGACCGGGGCCCGTACCGGGAGCAGGAGGGAATTGCGCGGCTACGCGCTGCGGCGCGGCCATGATAAGCACTGTGCTCATTAGCAACAAGGCGCGTTGAAATAGGGACGCAAAGATTCTCATTCGATGACCTCGGAAGTTGGCACGCCGAAAGGCCACTCCTTTCGGATGCGCGCCTGCACAAGAAAGACGATTAGCCCCAAAACGATCACCAGCACACCCCACCAGATGGCGCTTCCCGTGCGCGAAAAGAGCCACAGCCAGCCTACGATGGTCAACAGCGCCGGCAAAGGATACAGCCACATCTTAAAGGGCAGCCGCTCCGGGGGCCAGCGCCGCCGCAGCAACATTACGCCCACGGCCTGGCCGATGAACTGGATGATCAAGCGCATCGCCAGCACCGCGGTGATCACCGTCTTCAGCTTAAACAACAGGCTGAAGGCAAAAGTGAGCGCGCCGAGAAACAGCAATGAGATATGCGGAAATTTTCCCTTGGGATGCACGCGCGCAAAAACACGGAAGAAATTTCCGTCCAGCGCCGCCGAGTACGGCACGCGCGAATACCCAAGCATCGAAGAAAAAAGCGAGGCAAACGCGATCCACAAGACCATCAAAGTGGCGAAGCGCGCCGCCCCCGATCCGTAAAGTTTCTCGACGAAGGCGCTGACGATGAAGGGAGAATCCTGGGCCTGCTGCCAGGGCAAAACACCTAGAATGCACGTCTGCATGACGAGATAGAGGACCGCGATTCCCGCAATCGAAATGAAAATGCCACGCGGAATATTTTTCTGAGGATCACGAATCTCACCGCCAAGATGGCATATATTGTAGTAGCCCCAATAAGTGTAAATCGTGTTGACCGTTGCCGAACCAAGCCCGGCGAAGAAAAGCCAGGAAAGATTCCACGTTCCCGGAGCGTAGGTGAAGACCAGCCGCGGATTGAAATGCGTCGCGCCGCCCCAGATGAGCCAGAGAATCGTGCCGATGACTCCCACCCAAAGGAGCATCGAAATTTTCCCAATCGAAGTGATCCGCCGGTAGAGCAGCGCGACGAGAACGAGTACCAGCGCGCCGGAAACCGCTTTCTCACCATATTTTCCGAGCGGATGGAGGTAGGAGGCATACTGCGAAAATCCGATCGCGCCTGAAGCCAGGCTGAGCGGCGCCTGAATCAACGTTTGCCAGACGAACAAGAACGACATCATGCGGCCCAGCCGGCCCGGACCGTAAGCCTCGCGGAGAAAAACGTAGCTTCCACCGGCAAGTGGCATGGCCGCGCCGAGTTCCGACCACACGAAACCGTCGAGAAGCGCGAGTACTGCTCCCGCAACCCACGCCAGCAGCGCCTGCGGTCCGCCCATGGCCTTGATGACCAAGGGAATCACAACGAACGGACCGATGCCCACCATCTCGATCATGTTGAGCGCGACCGCCTCTTTCAGGCCCAGTCCGCGCTCCAGCGCCATGCCTTCCGACTTGTCACCGGTCGTCATCGGTCCGCCGAGAATAGCAAATGCACCGCGCCCCGCCTATCGCAGATTCTTCCCTCGCGGCCATTTCGGTTTGCAACT
>JBGQCW010000146.1:0-5712 GCA_041495565.1 Candidatus Acidiferrum sp. | reverse complement strand
TGCGCCCAAAAGCCTGAGTCCTACATCGACTTCTGTTTATTTCAGAGAATAAGAACGATAGAGCGTGTCGCGTTGGGCGGGGATGAAGCCGGCGTCGCAGATGATGCGGCGGAGTTCGCCTTCGTTGGTGCGGTTTTTCACGCCGGCGGCGAAGACGACGTTTTCTTCGATGAGGATGCTGCCGACGTCGTCGGCGCCGAACTGCAAACCGACCTGGCAGACCTTGATGCCCGGAGTGAGCCAGCTCGACTGGATGTGATCGAAATTGTCGAGATACAGACGGCTGACGGCGAGCGTTTTCAAATAGTCGACCGCAGTGGTTTCCTGGATTTTCTTCCCAAGCGCGGTATTTTCCGCCGCGAAAACCCAGGGAATGAAGGCGGTGAATCCGCCGGTGTCTTCCTGAATTCGGCGCAGCCTTTCGAGATGGTTCACGCGATGGCGCAGCTCTTCGCCGCAGCCGAACATCATGGTGGCAGTGGTGCGAAGACCGAGCGAGTGCGCCACGCGATGCATTTCTTCCCAGTCGTCGCTCGTGCATTTCAGCCGGGCGATCTTTGCCCGAACTTCATCGTCGAGAATTTCCGCGCCACCGCCCGGAATCGATTGCAGCCCCGCGTCCATCAACCGCTGAATCGTTTCGCGGATGCTGATCTCGCTGACTTCCGCGATGCAAAGAATTTCCGGCGCCGAAAAACAGTGCAGGTGGACTTGCGGATAGCGCGTCTTCAGGGAGCGCAGCAAATTTTCGTAGTAGCCGATTTGCAAATCGGGATGCAGCCCGCCCTGAAGCAGGATTCCGGTGCCGCCGAGCTCCAGCATTTCGTCGATTTTCTTGTAGATCTCCTCGAACGAGAGGATGTAGCCATCCTTCGAGCCGAGCGGGCTGTAGAACGCGCAGAAGGAGCAGTACTCCGTGCAGAAATTTGTGTAATTGATGTTGCGGTCGATCTGGTAGGTGACGACGCGCGGGTCGTTTTTCTTTAGGCGCAGCTGGTGCGCGGCCATTCCGATGCCCACCAGGTCATCGGATTCGAGCATTTCCAGGGCTTCTTGTTTCGTTAGTCCCACGCTGTTTCCTTAGTGATTGCTGGTCTCCATTGTAACCAAGGTGTCGCGCAAACTCGAACGTACGATGCTGCTGACAAGGACGCGGCGGGCCGCGCCCCTACAACTTCACGGCCTCCGGTTTAACGGCGGCCCATTCGATCGGCTTTGCTTGCGGGATCAGACCGAGCTTCGCAGCTTGCTGGTAATACAGATGCAGTCCGCGGAGATTCTCCGGGTCGAGGGAGAAGTCGATGTTATGGCGCAGGTAAGACTCGAGAGCGGGGGCAGGCAATTCCAGTTCGCGTGCGGCATCGGCGCTGATTTCTGCGATGCGAGACAACCCGAAGTCGCGGGAAGCGATGAAATCAGCGGTCACTTCCGGAGTGGCGATATCGCGTCTGGCCGCCCAGACCGCTAGGACTGCGGGCAAGCCCGTCAAACTCCTCCATTCGCCTACCACATCGTAGACGTAGAACATTTCCGCGTTGGTGATTCCAAGCGCGGCCGCCGGGCACAAGGTTTGCCCTTCCGCGCCGGGCCGGCTGTCTTTTTCGATGCCGAGGGAAATCCGCAGAGCGGGATCACCGATAAGCAGCGCCGCGTCCGCTTGCGTCAGCATTTCCGCCAGATTGGGGGTAGCTTCAAAGAACTTCGGGGCGATCTTCCATTTCTCAGCGCACAAGATGCGCGTCAATGCTTGCGTGCTGCGTGAACTGCGATCCAACGCAAAGCTCTTCACCAGCTCGAGCGGTTTCTTTGCAACGATCAGCAGGCTGCGCACTTGCTTTTTCGACGCGATGGCCATCTCCGGCAGGATCACCAGATCGCCGATGCGCTGGTACTCGATGGCCGGGATGATGGCGACGTCCGCCCGGCCGGTGCGCAAATCCTCCGCGCACTGGGAAGGAACGGTGAACGACAAGTCGTATTTTCCCTGGAGCGGGCCGTTGGTGAAGCCCCAGACGAGCGGCGCCGTATTCAGGTACTGAACGATTGAGATACGAAGTTTCGTCACGATTCGGGTTCCCACATGGAAGGTCCAGTATAACAAAGGCGTTTTTCTTCGCGGCAAGCTTCTGTGATTGCGAAAGATTCGCCCGAATTGAAGAGGTCGGAGGAGTCGAAACATCGAAACACTGAGTCCCCCGAGAACGAGAAGAGGGGGCGGGCTCCACAAATTCCCCAGCCGTCGGGGATGGACGCGCTCTAGCGCTTGCAGATAAGATTTGGCACATGCTGCTTGAGGCGCGCGTAGCCCATCCCACAACCGAAGCAGAAGCCGTTCGCATTGTGCGCGAACTTTATGGGCTTGATGTTTCGGCGCGGGCGTTGCCGGGCGAATACGACGACAATTTCCAGCTAGAAGCAACAGATGGCCGCGCGTACGTGCTGAAAGTGATGCATCCGGCGCGTGAGCGTTCCTTCATTGACTTGCAATGTCAGGCGCTGCGGCATCTGGCACAGCGGGCGCCACATCTGGGTTTGCCTCGCGTCAAACCGAATCGTGGCGGTGAACTTCTTGCTTCGATTGCCACCGCGGACGGTTCGACTCGCCTTGTTTGGCTGCTCACCTTTGTGGAAGGAACAACTCTCGCTGAAGTCCGCCCGCACACGCCGGAGCTTCTAGGCGATCTTGGCCGCTTCCTCGGCGAGATGGACGCGGCGCTGCAATCGTTTTCGCATCCTGCCGCGCACCGCGAATTGAAATGGGATTCTTCCCGCGCCGCGTGGATCAAGGACTACGTCCAGCACATCGCGGATGCGAAGCGCCGCGCCCTCGTCGAAAGATTTCTCGCGCTTTACGAAGCGGAAGTGGTTCCGGCGTTGCCGCGGTTGCGCCGGAGCGTCATCTACGGCGATGCCAACGATCACAACGTGCTGGTCAGCGATCCCTGGCCGCAGCCGCGCAAAGTCACCAGCGTGATCGACTTTGGCGATATGCACCACGGGCTGACGTTATCGGAGCCGGCGATTGCCGCGGCTTACGCGATTCTTGGGGAAAAAGATCCTGTGCAGTCCGCGGCTGCAATTGTCGCCGGCTATCACAAGGTGTTCCCGCTGGAGGAGCTGGAGCTGTCTGTTCTGTTTGCACTGATCGGTGCGCGCCTGGCGGTCAGCGTTACCAATTCTGCCCATCGCAAAACTTTGAAGCCGAATGATTCCTACGTCACGGTCAGCGAAGCCCCGGCTTGGGAGGCTCTCGAACGGCTTGCAAAAATTCATCCGTGTTTTGCTCACTACAATTTTCGCGCGGCTTGCGGATTGCCGCCAGTTCCGAAAGGGCAAGCGATCGAGCGGTGGCTGCGGGCGAACGCCGGCTCTGCTGCGTCGATTCTGGACATCGATTTACGAACGGCGCCGAGCATCGTCTTTGACCTGAGTGTGGGCAGCACGTTTCTTGGCGCTGATCCCTCTGCCGCAGAAACCGGCGCGCTTACTGAAGAAATATTCAGCGAGATGAAACGCGCGGACGTCAGCGTCGGCGTGGGGCGTTACGACGAGCCGCGAATGTTGTATACGTCCCCTCTCTTCGGCGCGAGTGACGATCGTACGCAGGAGCGCCGCACCATTCACCTGGGGATCGATCTTTTCGTCGAGCCGGGCACGCCGTTGCGCGCGCCGCTTGATGGCGTGGTGCACATCGTGTCGAACAACACCGCCGCATTGGACTACGGACCGCTGGTTCTCCTGCGGCACGAAACCAGCGACGGCGAAGAATTCTTCACGCTCTACGGTCATCTGACGAAAGAGACGCTCAGCAGCCTAAAGGTGGGTCAGCGCGTGACGCGCGGTCAGCAATTCGCGAGCGTCGGATCGGCGCAAGAAAATGGCGGCTGGATGCCGCACGTTCATTTTCAGATTATTCTCGATTTGCTCGATCTGGGTGCCGACTTTCCGGGTGTCGCTTACGCTTCGCAGCGTGTGATCTGGACGAGCCTTTCGCCTGACCCCAATCTTTTGCTAGGAATTCCGGCTGATCGATTTCCCTCTAAAGAGCCGGACTTCGCGGAGACCCTTGCGGCGCGCCGCGCGCTGCTGGGGAAAAACCTAAGCATCTCCTATCAGCGTCCGCTTAAAATTGTCCGTGGCTGGATGCAATATCTCTACGACGACACGGGCCGCGCGTATCTCGACGTTTACAACAACGTGCCGCTCGTCGGGCACAGCCATCCGCGCGTCGTCAAAGCCGCACAAGAGCAGCTTGCGTTGCTCAATACCAATACGCGGTACTTGCACGACAACGTGAATCGCTATGCTGAACGCCTTACACGCTTGCTCCCTGAACCGCTCCGCGTCTGTTTTTTCGTTAATTCAGGCAGTGAAGCCAATGAGCTGGCACTGCGCCTCGCTCGCGCGCATACCGGGCGCGAAGATGTCATCGTCCTCGAACACGCCTACCACGGGCACACCAGCACGCTCATCGACATCAGCCCCTATAAATTCGGCGGTCCCGGGGGCCGTGGGAAAAAGCCGTGGGTTCACGTTGCGCCGCTAGCCGATGATTACCGCGGCCCGTATCGCCGCGACGACCAACAAGCCGGCGCGAAGTACGCGCGCCACGTAGCAGAAATCCTGGAGCGCACGCGAGCCGAGGGCCGCGGTATTGCCGCTTACATCGCGGAAACACTGCCCAGCGTCGGGGGCCAAATCGTGTTCCCACGCGGCTACCTTGCGGAAGTTTATGGCCACATTCGTGCTGCAGGCGCGGTGTGCATCGCGGATGAAGTGCAAGTCGGATTTGGGCGCCTGGGCACGCATTTCTGGGGCTTTGAAACGCAAGACGTGGTTCCCGACATCGTCGTTCTCGGCAAACCGATCGGCAATGCATTTCCTCTCGCGGCGGTGATCACAACAGAGGAAATCGCCAGTTCATTCGATAACGGCATGGAATTTTTCAGCACGTTTGGCGGTAATCCCGTGGCTTGCGCAGCAGGGCTGGCCGTGCTGGATGTCCTGGAAGAGGAACAGTTGCAACTTCATTCCTTGCGCGTGGGCACTCACCTCATGAAGGGCTTGAAGGCTTTGCAGGAGCGCCATGTATTGATTGGCGATGTGCGCGGCTCCGGACTTTTCGTGGGGATCGATCTTGTGCTTGATCGGGACACTCGTGAGCCGGCGCCGCTGCAGGCTTCGTATGTCGTCAATCGCCTTCGCGACTGCGGCATTCTTACCGGCACGGACGGCCCGCATCACAACGTCATCAAGCTCCGCCCTCCGCTGGTTTTTTCTGAAGCCGATGCGGATTTATTCGTGGAGACGCTCGACGCCATCCTGCAAGAGGACGCGGCGCAGCCCAAATTCTGACTTAGGTTTCCACGGTATTCATATCAAAAAATAAGCCCCATTTATCACTGACTACTTGACAACTCTGTTACTCTGCACGTAGGCTCGCCACGCGATGGAGCTAGACGCATCCCTCTCCTGGCTCGCGCTGGCGCTCACGCCCGGCCTGGCTTCCCGTTTGTCTGCCCGCGTGCTGCGCAAGTTTGGCTCGCCGGACAGCGTCTTTCGAGCGTCGCTGACGGATCTCGAATCCTGCAAGCTTCCCGCAGAAGTCGCGCAAGCCATCGTTAAGAAGGAATCCTTCAAGCGGGCGGAAAAGGAGCTGGATGGCGTTCGAAAGATAGCCAACTGCAGCCTCTTGAACTGGACGGAGCCGGA
>JBGQCW010000145.1:0-5721 GCA_041495565.1 Candidatus Acidiferrum sp. | reverse complement strand
TTGTTTTGCAAGTAGTGGAAGACCAGCCGGACGGGGTTCCATTCGAAAATCTCTTTGGCTGCGAGCGCGTAAAGACTCAGTTGTAAGTCCCTCTTCGCGTCCGCATCCTTCTTTGGTTTTCCCGTTTTGTAATCGACGATCTCCACATCGTGAGTCTTGGTGACCGCAGAGCGGTCAACGCGGCCGAGCGAATTCACCTGGTCCATCCGGCCGGTGATGATCACATTGTTTTCCAGCGGCAGCGCGAAGCCTTTCTCTTGTTCCATTATTCTTGGCGAAGCTTCGAGCATCGCGGCATGAAAAGCCCGCAACTGCTCGATCCCATCCTTCTTGTATTCCGCTTCCTGGTAAGCGTCCTCGAAGCCGACCGAGCGCCACTCCATTTCGAATAGCCGCTGGAGATCTTCGAACGGCAGCTTATTTCCCTTGCGCAACTCGCCGAGGAACCGCTTGATCGTGCCGTGCATGATGCTGCCAAAACTCAGTGTGGCCTTGGGGCCTTCCTTGAGCGACCACAGATACCCGAACAAATACTGCTGCGGACATTTCCGGTAGTTGTCCACCGCCGAAGGGCTGAGCTGCAGCGGCTCCGCCGACGGCGGATGAAATACTTCCGCCCATTGCGCGATCCGCGAAAAAATCTTCGGCGGTGCGGCGGAAGCAGGAAAAAGGGAAGGATCAGCCGCTTCCTTGCGCGCATCTGCTGCACTCTCCATTTCTGCAATTCTCACCTTGGGCGCTGACTGGATCACGTCGCGCCGCTTGACCGCCGCGTCCATCACAATGTCTTCGATGAACGTGGGTACTTTGCCCTTTTTGTCGGTGAGCGTGGTGATCGTCAGCCGCTGCTTGGCGCGGGTCAGCGCCACGTAAAACAATCGTCGTTCTTCCTGAATGTGAAATTGCTCGGCGGGTTGGCCTTCCTTCATCAACTCGGCGGGAAATTCGAACACTCGCGATCGCTCCGTGGCCGGAAAGGCCTTGTTGTTGACCCGCATCAGAAATACGTGCTGGAATTCCAATCCCTTGGCGCCGTGCACGGTCATGAGTTGCACGGCGTCGCCCGGAGCGTCGTCTTCGAGGCTCACCGTCCCCCCGGCCTGTTCAAAGTAGTCCAGGTATTCCAGGAACTCCGCGAGTCCGCGCGATTCGCTTTTCGGCTCCCATTCCTTTATGAATTGCGAAAGCTGCGCGACGTACTTGCGGTCGTGTTCCCCCGCGCGTTGCGGGACTTCCAGCCACTCGATCAAGTCGGCTGCTATTTCCCGAGCGGTGCGCCGTTTCAGTGATTTCCGCTGCTCGGTAAGAAATTCCAGAAGCTCGCTCAGCGCCGCGTGGGATGCATCAAAAGGAAGCTCCGATTGCGGAGCTTGCAGCACGTCGTAGAGGGCCGTCCCTCGCTTCTTTGCCGCTCGCTCCGCCAGCCGCAATAGATCTTCAGCCTGCAGGTGCCAGGCAGGAGCCGCCAAAACTCGCGCGCAAGCGATGTCGTCAAAGGGTGTGGCGATCATCCGCAAGTACGCGAGCACGTCACGCACCAGCGGATGCTCGAGAATCGACAGCTTCGCAATGACAAAAGGAATTTGCCGGCGGGACAATTCTTCGACCAGCTTGTCGCGGTGCGCATGTTGCCGGTATAAGACCGCAAAATCTTTCCAGCGGTGTCCCGTTCCATGCAGCCGCTCGAGTTCGTCCGTCACCCAGCGTGCTTCTTCGTCGGCGTTAGCGAGTTCCGCGATTCGAATCCGTTCTCCCTCCGGATGCGGCGTGGTCAGGAGTTTCGGCGGAAAGCGTTCGCTTCTCGCATTCTGTGCGATCACGTGGGTCGCCACGCGCAGGATATTCGGAGTCGAGCGGTAGTTTTCCGTAAGCGAGACGCGGTGAAGCCATGGGTCTTCCTCTTCGCTGAGTCCGGCAAATCTTTTTTCGAAAATCGCAAAACTCGCGAACGACGCGCCGCGGAAGCGGTAGATGGCCTGATCGTTGTCGCCCACGGCAAAAATATTTCGCGATGGTCCGCAGAGCAGGTCCAGCAGCTCGATCTGTGCGATGTTGGTATCCTGAAATTCGTCCACCAGGATGTGGCGGTAACGCTGCTGCAGTTGCGAGCGCAGCTCCGCATTCTTCCGCAGCAGATCGACCGCCTCTGTGATCAGCGAACCGAACGAGGCGCGTTTTTTCTCCCGCAGCAATTCTTCGCTGGCGCGGTAGGCCCGCGCAATTTCCTTTTGCAGCGCCACATTTTCGGCCCGCTCTTGGTAGGTGTCTTCGTCCAGCGACGCGCGCTCCGTTTCGAGTTGCGCCGCGAGCTCGTCCGCGTAGCGCTGGTAATCGTGGCTCGAAACCAGTTCATCCTGGCACCTGCTGAAAAACTCCACGAAATCGTTCAGGAACTGTCCGGGATCGGCGAGGCGCCGGTATTTTTCCAGACGCAAGCGCGCGAGGTTTCGCCGCAGCAAAATCCAATGGTCAAACTTGTCCAGGATCACGCGTTCCGGATCGGCTTCCGTCAGCAATGTTTCGCAGAAGGAATGAAAGGTCGCCAGCGTCACGGCTTTTCCGCGCTCGCCCGTGGCCGTTACCACGCGCGCTTTCATTTCGCCCGCGGCTTTTTTCGTGAACGTCAGCCCGAGAATATTTTCGCCGGAAAGCGACTCGTCCGATTGCAACAGGTGGCGGATGCGCTCCGTGATCACGCGCGTTTTTCCCGTCCCCGCGCCGGCGATCACCAGCAACGGCCCTTCGCCGTGCCTTATCGCGCGCTTCTGCGATTCATTCAGCTTCAGCCCGCTTTCGCCAAGCGGTTCCATCTCAAACAAGGTGGACATGAATGGAAGAGTATCGGATTTTAGAACGAACGGGAAATCGTCCGGAGTTGTAACCCAGTTTGATGACTACCGCTGAGAGATTTCGCCCGCCGTCACGCGCGCGTTGAATTCAGCCGACTTTTTCTTCGGGACCGTGAGGGTTTGCCACTTGTCGGTCGCAAAATGCCTCGCGAGGTAAACGATCTGCCCCACGTGGTAGGAGTAGTGCGCGACCTGGCGGTTGATAGCCTGCATCACGGAGTGTGGTTCGGTACGAATGGTCACTTTGCGCGCCAAGTCTTCCTCCGTCAGCGGCTGTAGTGCATCGAAGACGTGTTTCCAGCCGCGCTCCCACAGCTCCATCAGCACGGCGCGTGTTTTCGGTGCGTCCTCGAATTCCGTGTCGCGGTTGCGGTCTGGCTTTTCTCCATCCGTGATCAGAAAATCGGTCCAACGCGAGCGCATGTTTCCGGCCATGTGCTTCACGATGATCGCGATGGAATTGGACTCCGCATCAAGCGCTGTGAACAGCCCTTCGTCCGGGCATTGGGCGATCGCGCGTTCTCCCAGCTTCTTGTAGTAGCGGAACACGCCGATAGCATCTTTCAAATAGGAGGTTGTGAATTGGTGTGCCATCACCCCATTCTGTCTCCTCGGCTCCGCGTGTCAACCCCCATGTCGGAAGTCCGGCCAGTCTCCAAGTTTGTCATGTGACCATTTCCCCGGTTCGCGCAACTAAGCAAGGCAGAGCGTATGAGCTCGGAGATCGCAAGACGGGGTAGGTAAAAGTTGTCCTTGACAATTCGCCTTTTCTTCGCCTACGATGTGGCGCTCTCGTTCTGAATCCCGCACGGAGGAAATCATGACCATCGGACAAATGATGCTTGGTGAATTTGACCAAGAAATGCAAAACACGCGCAAGACCCTGGAACGCGTCCCCGACGACAAATGGAACTGGAAACCGCACGAGAAATCCGGCACCGTCGGCTGGCTCACCGCACACATTGCGACGATGCCTGGCTGGACGGCCATGACGCTCAACACCGACCAGCTTGACTACGCGCCGATTGGCGGCCCGGCCTACGAGCCGCCGAAAATCGCAAACCGAAAAGAGCTGCTGGCGGAGTTCGACAAGAACGTTGCGGAAGCCCGCGCCGCGCTGGCCGGCGTGAGCGACCAGGAGATCATGAAGAACTGGACGTTGCTCGCCGGCGGCAAGACAATTTTCACGATGCCGCGCGTGGCATGTATTCGCGGCATGGTGATGAATCACTTGATTCATCATCGCGCGCAGCTCACGGTGTATTACCGCTTGCTGGGAATTCCCGTGCCGGCACTCTACGGTCCCAGCGCGGACGAAGGCCAGCCGGGAGCAGCGGAAGCCGCCGCAAACTAAGGTCGCGTGTTTTCAGGCCGATTTTCTCCCGAGGCACGCACAGCTTTAATCACACGCAATAGAAAGATCGCTGTCATCCTGAGGGCCCGGCTCCTGTCGGGCCCGAAGGATCTCAGCCCTTGATTCCAGCAAAGCCTCCGCTTTGGCATCGCGCTATAATGATGTTCGCCGCTTTTCTGGAGGTTCGCCATGGCCGTGGAAACTCCCGTCATTCTCTCTGCCGTCCGCACGCCCATCGGAAAATTTCAAGGCGGCCTCGCCGGATTTTCCGCGCCGGAGCTCGGCGGAAAAATTGTTGGCGAAGCCATTCGCCGCGCGGGCCTTGAAGCAAAACAGATTGACGAAGCCATTCTCGGCAACGTCGTGCAGGCGGGGCTGGGCCAAAATCCCGCGCGCCAGGCGGCGCTCAAAGGCGGCTGCGATCCGCGCGTCGCGGCGATGACCATCAACAAAGTCTGCGGTTCCGGATTGAAAGCCGTGGCGCTGGCCGCGCAAGCCGTGCAGCTCGGCGAATCGGAAATTGTCGTCGCGGGCGGCATGGAGTCCATGTCCAATTGCCCGTATTTGCTGCCGCAGGCCCGCACCGGCTACCGCATCGGCGATGGAAAACTTGTCGACTCGATGATCGCCGACGGATTGTGGGACGCTTTCGAGAATTTTCACATGGGCATGACCGGCGAGCTGGTTGCTGAAAAATACGGCATCACGCGTGAGGAGCAAGATCGCTTCTCCGTCGAAAGCCACCAGAAAGCCGTGCGCGCGCGGAAATCCTGCTTCTTTGAAGCGCAGATTCTGCCGATCGAAGTCCCGCAGAAAAAGGGCCAGCCCATCGTCGTCAAGTACGACGAGTCGCCGCGCGAAGACACAAGCATGGAAGCGCTCGCGAAATTAAAGCCCGCGTTCAAGAAAGACGGCACGGTGACCGCCGGCAACGCTCCCGGCACCAACGACGGCGCGGCGGCATTGATCGTCACCAGCGAGCGAAACGCGTCGCGCCTTGGCAAGCAGCCGATCGCGCGCATTGTCGCGCAGGCCGTCAGCGGCGTCGAGCCCAAGTGGGTGATGATGGCCCCGGTGGAGGCCGTTGAGAAATTACTGGCGAAAACCGGCTGGAACCGCGACAAAGACGTTGACCTCGTCGAATTGAACGAAGCGTTCGCGGTAGCGGCCATCGCCGTAACGCGCCAGCTCAAGCTCAATCCTGAAAAAGTGAACGTAAACGGCGGCGCTGTCGCACTCGGCCACCCAATCGGCGCGAGCGGCGCGCGCATCCTCGTCACTCTGCTCTACGAACTGCAGCGCCGTAACCTGAAGCGCGGCATCGCCGCCCTCTGCCTCGGCGGCGGCAACGCCGTCGCCCTTGCCGTCGAGCGCTTCTGAGGACACCTGAACTGGCAGACTAGCTTGAACTCTGCACCGCTGGCTCTGCGTCCGCTGCCGCTTTAATGTCATTTCCGCAATTCGGGCAAAACTTATCGGTTTCGGCGACTTCATGCTTGCACTGCGGGCAAGACGGAT
>JBGQCW010000144.1:0-5737 GCA_041495565.1 Candidatus Acidiferrum sp. | reverse complement strand
GTCGCGCTGCTCCTCGGGATGACGATCCTTATCGGATCGTCAGATGAGTTCGAGGCCGGAGAAGAAGTAGCCGACTTCGAAGGCGGCGGTTTCCGGGGCGTCGGAGCCGTGGGTGCAATTGTTGCCGATGCTGGTGCCGAGGTCGTGGCGGATGGTGCCGGGTGCGGCTATCTTGGGGTCGGTGGCACCCATGGTGTCGCGCCACTTCAGAATGGCGCCTTCGGCTTCGAGGACCATGGCAAGGATTTTGCCGGAGCTCATGAAGTCGGTGAGTTCGCCGAAGAAGGGACGCTCTTTGTGCACGGCGTAGAAGCCGCAGGCTTCCTCTTTGGTAAGACGCATGGATTTGATGGCGACGATTTTGAAGCCGGCTTTGTGGATGCGGGAGAGGATTTCGCCCTGCTGGCCGCGACTGACGGCGTCCGGCTTGATGATTGCGAAAGTACGTTCGATGGCCACGAAAGATTCCTCCAAGATACTTGCAGCAAAATTGCCGGCAAGTTGCCAATGCTACACGATCGCAGAAACGGCGCCCGCCTCGGAAGGCGGCCGCTACAGGGCGGGCTGAAGCCCGCCCCTACATAAAAGCGCTACTGCTTCAAAGCGGCGGCGACAGTGGAGCCCATATCCGCGGGGGTTTCGACGCAGCGGATGCCGGCGGCGCTCATCGCGGCGTACTTGTCTTTCGCGGTGCCCTGTCCGCCGCTGATGATGGCGCCGGCGTGGCCCATGCGGCGGCCCGGGGGCGCGGTCTGGCCGGCGATGAAGCCGACGACCGGTTTCTTCACGTTGGCCTTGATCCATTCCGCGGCGCGTTCTTCGGCGTTGCCGCCGATTTCGCCGATCAGAATTATGGCGTGCGTGTCTGGGTCGTCGTTGAAGAAACGGATCGCGTCCAGAAATGACGTGCCGATGATGGGATCGCCGCCGATGCCGATGCAGGTGGACTGGCCGACGCCGAGTTTGGTCAATTGGTCGACGGCTTCGTAGGTCAGCGTGCCACTGCGGCTGACGACGCCGACATTTCCTTGCTTGTGAATGCGGCCGGGCATGATGCCGATTTTGCACTTGCCGGGAGAGATGATGCCGGGGCAGTTCGGCCCGATGAGACGAGTCTTCTTGAAATCCACGGTGGCAGCGACGCGCACCATGTCCAGCGCGGGAATGCCTTCGGTAATGCAAATGACGAGTGTAATTTCGGAATCGGCGGCTTCGAGAATGGCGTCGGCAGCGTACGGCGGGGGGACGAAGATCACGGAAGCATTCGCGCCCGTAGCTTTTGCGGCGTCGGCGACGGTATTGAACACAGGCCGTTCGAGATGCTTGGTGCCACCTTTGCCGGGCGTGACGCCCCCGACGACATTGGTGCCGTATTCGATCATCTGTTGGGTGTGAAAGGTGCCTTCGCGGCCGGTAAAGCCCTGGACGATGAGGCGTGTTTTTTCGTTGACGAGAATGCTCATCGCGCACCCCCGGCGAGTGCCACGACCTTTTGCGCGCCGTCTTTCATGCCGTCGGCGATGGTGAAGTTCAGGCCGCTGTCGCGGAGAATCTGCCGGCCGAGCTCGACGTTGGTTCCTTCCATGCGCACGACCACGGGAACTTTCAACTGAAGATCTTTTGCGGCGGCAACGACGCCGGTGGCGAGCACATCGCAGCGCAGGATGCCGCCAAAAATATTGATGAACACGGCTTTCACTTCCGGGTCGCTCATGAGAATGCGGAAAGCACTTTTCACCTGATCGGCGGATGCGCCGCCGCCGACATCGAGAAAATTCGCGGGAGAGCCGCCAGCGTACTTGATGATGTCCATGGTGGCCATGGCCAGGCCTGCGCCGTTGACCATGCAGGCCACGCTGCCATCGAGCTTGATGTAGTTGAGGCCGTACTTGGAAGCCTCGACTTCGAGCGGATCTTCTTCATCGAGGTCGCGCAGTTCGCGAAGTTCTTTGTGACGGAAGAGCGCGTTGTCGTCGAAGGTCATCTTGGCATCCAGGGCGACGAGTTTGCCATCGCCGGTCAGCACGCATGGATTGATTTCAAGCAGCGAGGCGTCCGTATCGATGAAGGCGCGATAGAGAGCCTGCAAGAAAGGCACCGATTGATTGACGACCTCGATCGGCAAGCCGAGGCCGAAAGCGATCTTGCGCGCCTGGTAGAGTTGCAAACCAACGGCGGGATGAATCGCTTCACGCAAAATAGCACCGGGATTATTCTTGGCGACTTCTTCAATTTCCATGCCGCCCGCGGCGCTGGCCATGAAGACAACGCGGCCGGTGGCGCGGTCGACGAGCAAACCGAGATAGAGCTCGCGCTTGATATCGAGGCCTTCCTCGATGAGCACACGCTTGACGATGCGGCCAGCGGGGCCGGTTTGCGGCGTGACGAGTTTCATTCCAAGGATATGGCTGGCGATGTCGGCGGCTTCGTCGGAGGAGCGGGCGAGCTTGACGCCGCCGCCCTTCCCGCGCCCGCCGGCGTGAATTTGCGCTTTCACGACGGAAACGTTCGACTTCAGGCGCTGAGCTGCCTCGCGCGCTTCTTCCTTGGTGAAACAGACTTCGCCGCGCGGTGTCGTCACGCCGTAGCGTGCCAAGATCGCCTTCGCCTGATACTCATGAATCTTCATTGAGGTGCCATGCTCCGTGTGACTGTGATGTGGTCATTCCATGTGCGACCGCCACGCGGCCGACAAGTGTTAGAATTTTGAGGCGGTGCGAAACATAGAAGTTTACTCGCAAGCTGGAAACGGAGCAAGGACGCGCAAAACGGCCTGCAAATGAAGGAAATCCGCGAACACATCGGGCGCCTCGAAACCGGCTACATCTTCACGCGCGCGGAAGCAGAAGCAGTGATGGAAGAGCTGCTTTCGGGGCGCGTGGAGACCGCAGAGATCGTGCGGCTGCTGACGGCGCTGAACCAGCGGCCGGTGGAGGTGCAGGAACTTGCGGGATTCGCGCGGGTGATGCGGCGAAACGCAACGCGGGTATTCGCGGAAGGCGAGGCGCGGCCCGCGCGGATGGTGGATACGTGCGGCACCGGGGGCGACGGCTCAAACACATTTAACATTTCAACGGCGGCGGCGATTGTGGCAGCGGCGGCAGGCGCGCGCGTAGCGAAACACGGCAACCGCGCGGCGAGTTCGCGAAGCGGCTCAGCGGATGTGCTGGAAGCGCTCGGCGTACGCATCGATCTGCCGTTCGAACGGTATGGGCGCGCCATTCGAGAGATCGGCATTGGCTTCCTCTTTGCGCAGGCGGCCCACACGGCGACGCGGCATGCCGCTCCAGCGCGGAAACAGATCGGGGTGCGCACGATATTCAATTTGCTGGGCCCGCTCACGAATCCCGCGGGAGCGCAATCACAGGTCCTGGGTGTTTTTTCAGCAGAGGTGATCGATCTGGTAGCCGCGACGCTTGCGGAGCTCGGTGTGGAACACGCGTTCGTGGTGCACGGGGCAGGCGGCCTTGACGAGATTTCGCTTGCAGGGGAAACGCAGATAGCGGAGGTCAAACACGGCGCAGTCCGGCGTTTTACGGTGACACCGGAAGAAATCGGCGTGGCGCGCGCACCGCTTGAATCGCTTCGTGGTGGAACGGCTGCGGAGAACGCCGCGACCATTCGAAGCGTCCTGGCAGGCGAAGCCGGTCCGCCGCGCGACATTGTGGTGATCAATGCCGCCGCAGCTCTTGTCGCCGCGGGTATCGCGCCAAGTTTCCGTGAGGCTGCGAATCTTGCGGGCGAGGCCATCTCGTCGGGGGCGGCGGCGGACAGACTTGCAGCACTTGTTGCTTTCACAAATGTAAGTTAATTCCATTTAGCGAGAACAATTTCTTGATACAGAATTCCGCTTTACAGGCAGTCGAGGCACTGACGGAATAGGTGCTTCCAGCCGGCGAAGCTGCCGGGAACATCAGAGGAGCGAACCTTTGAAGAAAATAGCGATCACACTATTGATTGCCCTTTTAGCGTATCCGGCGCTGGCGCAGAAGCCGGTCCCCCCGACGCCGGTACAGGTCGCGCAAGAAGTGCGCGAGTATCGCATGGCTAATGAAGACCGCATTGTCCGCGAGCTGAGCGAGTTTCTTTCGATCCCCAATATTGCCAGCGACACTCCCAACATCCAGAGGAACGCGGCGCATCTGGTCGAGCTGCTCGAAGCTCGCGGGATTGAAACGCACCTGCTACCCATCACGGGGCGCGGCCCGGTGGTTTTTGGCAAGCTGCTGTCGCCGGAAGCGAAGCGTACGGTGATCTTCTACGCGCATTACGACGGGCAGCCAGTCGATCCAGCCGCATGGACGGATGGAAAACCTTTCGAGCCGGTCCTTCGTGACGCAGCCATTGAGGCCGGCGGAAAACGCATCCCCTTCCCGGCGAACAGTGCCCAGCATGGCGCGGTCTATAACGACGACTGGCGGATTTATGCGCGGTCGTCCTCCGACGACAAGTCCCCGATCGTCGCGCTTCTGGCAGCGCTCGACGCGCTGCGCGCGAAGAAAATTCCGCTGGCGGTGAACCTGAAACTCATTCTGGAAGGCGAGGAAGAGGCGGGCTCCACCAATTTGCAACACACTCTGGAGCTTCACAAGAATCTTCTCGGCGGGGATTTGCTGATCACCGGGGACGGGCCTGTGCATCAGAGCGGGCGGCCGCTGGTTTTCTTTGGAAATCGCGGCGACATCGGCATCGACATCACGGTGTACGGGCCGGTGCGCGCTTTGCACAGCGGGCACTACGGCAATTGGGCGCCGAATCCGGCGATGGAATTATCGCGTTTGCTGGCTGCCATGAAGGATGCGGATGGGCGCGTGCTGATTGACGGCTACTACGACGATGTCGCACCGCTCGGCGAGGTGGAGAAAAAGGCGCTCGCGGAAATGCCGGAGAACGACGCCGATCTCGAACGCGAGTTGGGCATTGCGAAACCGGAAGGCGGCGGCAAGAAGCTGGTGGAACTGCTGATGCAGCCCTCCTTGAACATTCGCGGATTGCGCAGCGCGTACGTCGGCGAGCAGGCGCAGAATGTGGTGCCCGATCGCGCGGAAGCTTCGCTCGATGCGCGGCTGGTGAGAGGCGAAGATCCGCAGCAGAAGTTTGAGCAGATCGCTGCGTTTATCCGCAAGCAGGGCTACTTCGTGACCGATCGAGAGCCGAGAATGGAAGAGCGCCACGCTCACCCGCTGATCGCCAAGGTCATCAATGGAGGCGGGTATCGTGCGTCGCGGACGCCCATGGACTTGCCGGTTTCGAAAGCACTGGTTCAAGTGATCCAAGGAGCGGCGGGCGGGAACGCGGTGATCGCGCCGACGCTGGGGGGCAGCGTGCCAATGTACATTTTTGAGGATCTCGGTCTGCCGTGGATCGGTGTCCCCATCGTCAACTACGACAATCACCAGCACAGCTCCGACGAAAACCTGCGCCTCGGGCACCTCTGGCGCGGCATGGAAATCTATGGCGCGATTCTGGCGGATTTGAATTGGTGAAAGAGAAAGGATAACGCAGAGACGCAGAGGAGTGCAGAGAAGGTGGCGGCGTCCCGGCTCTACAGGGAGAGAAAGTTCTTGAGGAGCTGCTTGCCGCAGTCGGTGAGGACGGATTCGGGATGGAACTGGACGCCTTCGATTTTGTGGCGGCGGTGGCGCAGGCCCATGATGATGCCGTCGTCGGTTTCGGCGGTGATGGCGAGCTCGCGCGGGAGCGATTTGCGCTCCACGATCAGCGAGTGGTAGCGCGT
>JBGQCW010000143.1:0-5748 GCA_041495565.1 Candidatus Acidiferrum sp. | reverse complement strand
TCTGTGGAGAGCCGCGCCGAGAGCGAGCCAGATACCCAAGGCGATCCATTCCGCAGTTGAAAAGTGTCCAGGGATAACGGGCAGGACTTTCATCAAGAAGAGCAGCAACGAGACAATGATCCCCAGGCCCGTCACGACGCGCATAGAAATCTTCTTCTCCACCAGCCAAAACGACAAACAAGCCGCCAGCCAACCGAGGGCGGACGCCATCGACCCAACTTCCGTCACGGGCACAAGAAGCGCGTCGCCTAGTAGAACACCTGCCAACGTTCCAACTGCAATCCCGAGAACTGCCACTGACGGCGTCAGAAATTTTTCGTGGACTTCGCCAAAGCGTGGAGGAATGGTCCGGCGGCGGCCGTAGGCAAATAACAAACGGCTCGACGCCACGAAGTTGCCGTTGAAGCACTGGAAGAGTCCGAACATGGCCATGAGGAGTATCAAGCGAACGGGCCATCTCGCTCCGAGTGCTTGTTCGAACGCGATGGCGGTGACAAAACGCTTGCCAAGTAAACCTTGCCAGGGTGCAACGTAAGCTACCGCGGCAATCGCGAGGACATAAAAAAGAGCACCGACGAGAAGAGCCATGGCAATCGCGCGAAAGAATCCCGTCGAAGGGAATTCCAAGTGGGCTTCCTCCGCTACCTTGGGCGCTGATTCGAATCCGGTCAGGAAATACGGGACGATCTGAAGCGTCAGCACGATGGAGATAAACGGGGTGGCGTGAAACGCCGGATGAAAATTGGCTGGAGCGCCGTGCGCTGCGCTGATGCCCAACAGGACGACGAAGAGAAGAAGCATTACCGTCGTCGTCCAGTTCTGAAAACTGGCGCTCAACCGGATGCCGCGGTAGTTCAAGATTGCAAGAAACAGCGTCAGCGCTATGCCCAGCAGCAGACGAGGCAGGAAGACGGGCTGACCGGCGACGCGATACAATTCGTAGGAATTCAGCGAGGGGAAAATATAGGCGGCAAGTTTGCCCACCGCAACTGCTTCCCATGGGCAAACGATAAAGTACGCGAGCAACATCATCCAGCCCGTGAAGTAACTGACAATGGGCGGAAATACCTGGGCGGTGTAAGCAGCTTCTCCCGCCGCGTCGGGAAGGCGCTGTACCCACTGACCGTAAACGTAGCCGACAGGTAGCAGCAGAATTCCGCCGAGCGCGAAACCCAGAATGGCTCCCAGCGGCCCGCCGCGGCCAAGCCAGTCGTCCATAAGTACTAGCCAGCCGACACCCACCATCGTTCCAAATGCCAGCGCGAAGTAATCAGCAAAGCGGAGTTTGCGCGCGAGGGTGGCCATGGATTCGATGCTGGGCCCTCATTCTATACAGCTTCCCCGGTTGTGCCATTAGTTTTGACGAGGCGTTTATCTTCCTCTAACAAAACCCGCTTAGAACTCTTCCCGCGGGAGAAATGAGTTGCGAGGCACTTCCGGTGCGCGCCCTGTTCGAGAGAGCGTGTATTCGTTGCGATTCAGATTGCTATTCAAGACTGAGGATTCCAAGGAGAAACTCATTATGCATCATCGCGTTAACAAGGCGATGGCGTCAGTGGTCGCTGCGGCCATTACGCTCTTGCCGGTGTATCCAGTTTCTGCACAAGACAGAGACGATTCCAAGACAAGGACCCCCATCAAGCACGTCGTTGTGATTTTCCAGGAAAATGTTTCGTTCGACCACTATTTCGGCACTTACCCTCACGCGTTAAACCTCCCGGGCGAGATTCCCTTTCACGCCAAGGAGGACACGCCGGAGTCCAACACCCTTCTCTCCTCTGGGCTGCTGACCAACAACCCGAACAAGGTGAACCCGTTCCGCATTCCGCCGAGCGTGCCCGTGACCTGTGACGAAGATCACAATTACAACGACGAGCAGGCGGCCGCCAATGGCGGACTGATGGATAAATTCGTGGAGAAGCTCAGTTGCAACGATCCGGTCTTGGGGCCCGCCAGCACCATGGGCTACTACGACGGCAACACGGTAACGGCCATGTGGAACTATGCACAACACTTCGCAATGAGCGACAACTCGTGGGGCACGACGTTTGGCCCTTCCACTCCGGGAGCGCTCAACTTGGTTGCGGGGAATACCTTCCCGGCAACGCTGTCCCCAACTAGGCCGAATGGCAAGCCCGCCAGCGCCTCCGGAAATATTGCGAACGCAGCAACGTCTGGTGCCGTGATCGGTGATCCGAGACCTCTGCTTGACGATTGTGTGGCATCCAATCCCAAGTTTCAAACCGTGAACCAGATCACCGTAACGGGCAAGAACGTGGGCGACTTGTTGAACGCCAAGGGGATCACCTGGGGCTGGTTCCAGGGCGGCTTCGCGCCGACGAGTGTGGACGCGCAAGGACGCGCCGTCTGCGGCCAGCACCATGCGGGCCTGGCCGGCGATGACGCGGTCGTGAATGCGGGCGACTACATCCCTCATCATGCGTCGTTTATGTACTACCCGCAGAGCACGAATCCACACCATTTGCGGCCAAGTGATCCAGCCAGAATCGGCCAAACGGATCAGGCCAACCACCAGTACGACCTGACCGACTTCTTCGCGGCCTTGAATAACGGCAATCTGCCTGCCGTCAGCTACGTGAAGGCCGGTGCCTACCAGGATGGCCATGCCGGTTATTCGGATCCGATCGACGAACAGATCTTTGTCGTCGGCGTGATCAACGCTCTCATGCAGAGCAAAGAGTGGAAGGAAACGGCGGTCATCATCGCGTGGGATGATTCCGACGGCTGGTACGACCACCAGTTGGGGACGATCGTGACCCAATCGAATGTGTCGGACGACCAGTTGCTGGGGCCGGGCAATTGCGGCTCGCCAAAGGCGAATGACGTGAGCGGCGGAACACAGAATGGCCGCTGCGGTTTTGGCCCGCGGTTGCCACTATTGGTGGTTTCGCCTTGGGCAAAGCCGAACTTCATTGACGACACCATAACGGACCAGTCCTCGATTCTTCGCTTCATCGAAGACAACTGGGACCTGGGTCGCATCGGCGGCGGCTCGACGGATGCGATCGCGGGCACGTTGGATAACTTGTTCGACTTCGACAGGGACCATCACGATCGCGCGCGCTGGCTCATCCTGGATCCCGCGACGGGAACCGTAGTCGGCCAATAAAACCGAGCGGCGCGGAATCTAATTCTCCGCGCTGCTCACGCCCATATTCAGACCCTGGATCGCTTCGCACACCGTGGAGCGGTCCAGGGTTCTGCATTTTCGAAGGTTTCCGTCCCGGCTCCTTTTTTGAGCCAGACCACCGCTCATTTCTCGGTTTCCGGTTGGGCGATGGCCGCGCTTTTCTGAGCGGCGCGTCTGTACTACACTCCCCAAACCATGAAACACGGCAAACTTCTCAAAGAGGCCTCGCGTCTCGTTGAACCGTACCTCATCACAAAAGGCGAGAAATTCTGGTTGAAGGACCACGATCCCACCGACACGAACGGCCTCAAGGACAAGCGCCAGGCGCAAAGCCTGCTCGAAGAAGGAATCGAGCTCCTCAGTCACATGCAGGAGAAGCTCTATGCGCAAGACCGCTGGGCCCTCCTGCTGATCTTTCAGGCCATGGATGCCGCGGGGAAAGATGGCGCCATCAAGCACGTCATGTCGGGCGTGAATCCACAAGGTTGCGACGTCTTCTCCTTCAAATCCCCCAGCAACGAGGAACTTGACCACGATTATCTCTGGCGCATTCACAAGTGCATCCCGGCGCGCGGCAAAATCGGCATCTTCAATCGCTCTTATTACGAGGAGGTGCTCGCCGTCCGCGTCCATCCTCCGTTCCTCAGAGCCCAGAAGCTGCCGGACCGGTTGATCACCAAGCACATCTGGGACGAGCGCTACGAGGACATCAATTCTTTCGAACGCTACCTCACTCGCAATGGCGTTGTAATTCGCAAGTTCTTCTTGCATGTTTCAAAAAAAGAGCAGAAGAAGCGATTCCTGGAACGGCTGGAAGATTCAAAAAAGAACTGGAAATTCTCCATGGCCGACGTCCAGGAACGCAGTATCTGGAAGGATTATCAGGAAGCGTACGAGGAGATGATTCAGAAGACCGCGACAAAGCATGCGCCCTGGTATGTGGTTCCCGCGGACAACAAATGGTTTACGCGGCTCGCCGTCGCGGCCGCGATTATCGGCACGCTGAACGAACTCGATCTCGCTTTCCCAGACGTCGACAAAGCAAAGAAGAAAGAGCTGGAAACTGTGCGCGATTCACTGCTCGCCCAGAAGGATTAGGTGCCAAGGAACCGGCAGTGCACTGCCGGGGATAGGTTTGGAGCGGGCTACCCACCCTCTCCCGAGGCCAGGCGTCCCGCTCCACCACAGAATGAACGATTTATGGCAAAGCGCGTGCCAATCTTCCGGATTTCGGTCAAGGGATAAGTCGTTGCTTAGGAATCGATTAGAAACAGCCCCAGAACCACAATCAAATTCTCTCTTCTCAACTATCGAAACCTATGGATACTTCATACTGAATTGCGTATGGCGCGGAATGCGGCAGCGCCCTCGAAGATGGGAGTCCTGGCGATGAAACAAGCAGCGGCAATAATCGGATTAGGCTTTGTCGGCAGAGCGCACCTGGAAGCTTTGCGAAGAATTGGCGTTCCCGTGCATGGGATGCTCGGCAGCTCTCACGAACGAAGCGAGAAGTCTCGTAGTTCGCTGGGACTCGAACGCACCTATGCGTCTCTGGATGAATTGGCAGCGGACCCCAATGTAAACGTCGTGCATATCTGCACTCCGAACCATGTGCACTTCGAACAGGCCAGCCGCCTCCTCCGCGCCGGAAAGCATGTGCTCTGCGAAAAACCTCTCGCAATGGATTCCCGCGAATCGGAAATGCTCGTAAGGTTAGCGAAGGAATCCGGACGCGTCGGAGGTGTGGCTTATAACCTCCGCTACTATCCTCTCTGCCAGGAAGCAAAATCCGCCGTGGCAAGCGGCGTGATCGGGCAACCGCGCCTGGTGCACGGGAGCTTTCTTCAGGATTGGCTGCTCTTTCCCATCGACTGGAACTGGCGGCTCGACCCCAAACTCGGCGGCGAGCTCCGCGCGGTCTCCGATATCGGCACCCACTGGCTCGACTTGATGATGTGGATCACCGGGCGCAAAGTCACCGAAGTGTGCGCGGACCTGGCCACGGTCGTGCCCGTCCGGCAGCGCCCGCGTGGCCGCATCGAGACGTTTCAGAAGGCGGCCAACGTGGAATACGACGATGTCCCGATCACGACCGACGACTACGCTTCGGTCCTCTTGCACTTCGAAGACGATTTGCGCGGGGTCATGACTGTCTCGCAAGTCAGCGCCGGCCGTAAGGCCAGGCTTTGGTTTGAAATTGATGGCAGCAAAGGCTCGCTCGCCTGGAATTCCGAATCCCCCAATACTTTGTGGATCGGACGGCGTGACCGCGCCTGCGAACTGCTCCCCAAGGATCCCGCACTGTTGAGCCCCGCCGCACGCGGCTATGCGGCTTATCCCGGCGGCCACGCCGAAGGTTACCCAGACACCTTCGTCCAGCTCTTCCGCGATTTTTACGGGTATCTTGACGCCGGAGACCTCAACGCCTCCCGCCCGTTTCCAACTTTTGCAAACGGGAACCACGAGTTGCTCTTGTGCGAAGCCATCGCGAAGAGTGCGAGGGACCGCGCGTGGATCCAGGTGCTTTGGGAGTGACGCCGTCGTCTCACCGCGGCGACGCATACTGATAGCGCAAGCTCGGAGGCAGGCGATCCGAC
>JBGQCW010000142.1:0-5762 GCA_041495565.1 Candidatus Acidiferrum sp. | reverse complement strand
GCCCCTCGCAGGTCCTGAAACCGTCCTCCTCTTTATTGGCTCTCTAAGTCTCTGAAACGTGAAGGTATCCGCCAGAGCTATTCCCCAATCTGCTAAGGGGCAGCTACACGATTGGACAAGCACGCGGACGTTTTGTTGGTTGTCCCGCAGCGAGACAAAATATCCTAAGAAGAGTCGAGACACCCACCTTGTATCGGACGAACAGAGTACTTTGACCCAGAAGGCAAGAATTCAGTTTTGAGGGATTGATGCAGATGAGTGCCGATCGGCGTAAAAAAACGCAGCGAATAGGCGGTGAGCGCCGCTCGGGCGACGTTTCTCAAATCGCAGAATCGCTAGTGACACGCGGGCGCGTCTCTCTTTGCGTTCACGGCACGAGCATGCTGCCCTGGGTTCGCCCCGGAGACATCGCGATGATCCGTACGGCGAAGGCAGAAACGCTGCGCTGCGGTCACGTAGTCCTTTTCCGGCGCAGTAACAGTTTGTTTGTCCACCGGATCGTGAACAAGAAAGGGCCGTTGGAAGCCGCGCAGATTTTTGTAAAAGGCGACGCTCATCCAACGTCCGACGGTTTGATGGAACAGGGTGAATTGCTGGGCAGGGTGGTTTGGTTCTATCGGAAAGGCCGGCGCATCGATCTGGAGGCACGGGGCCAGCGCGCGCTGGGGCTGTTCCTTTCGCGGCTGTCCTTGTACGGCTGGTCCTGGTATCCCGCGGTTAAATTTGCAGCCAATGTCACGCGTCCTGCGCGGCGAGCCATACAGGCGCTGCGCTTTTCGAACGCAGCCGTCCGTTAGCTTCTTCAATTCTCATTCCTAAGTTCCGCTGACCAGCGCAAACTCGACGCGTTTTCGCATGGGATCGATCCGTTCGGCACGAACACGAACGCGATCACCGAGATGCCATTCCATCGGTGTTGGCTTAGCGCCACGGCCATGGCGCACACTAGGCGTGCCGCGGCGGCCGCCGTAACTGGAAAGTGCGACCATCGCATGATCGCGTTCGCGATAGACGCAACGGGCGCCGGCGAATTCTTCCAGAGCGCCGACGGGAAGAAGTCCTTCCACAAAAACCTCGAACAGTTCGACAAAGCAGCCGAATTTTTGCACGGAGATGATCAGACCGTCGTACTCCTCGCCAAGATGCTGTTCCATGAACTGCGCGGTTTTCCAATCCATCAGTTCGCGCTCGGCGCCATTGGCGCGGCGCTCGGCTTCGGACGTTTCTGAAGCGATTTCTTCAAGGTTCCCATGCGAATAGAGAGTGGACTCCGAGCCGCGCGGGGCGGCGTGGGCCTTCGACATTGGAGGAGCATCGTTCGGATGCTCGAGCGACCATTTCAGTACGCGATGGACGATGAGGTCCGGGTAGCGCCGGATGGGCGAAGTGAAATGCGTGTATTCGTCAAAACCGAGGGCGAAATGGCCGAGGGGTTCGGCGGCATAACGAGCTTGCTTGAGCGAACGCAGCATCAGATAGGAGACGATGCGCTCTTCGGGTTTGCCGACGACCTTTCGAATGAGCCGTTGGTAATGCTGCGGCGTGAGGTGCAGTTCCGCGCCGGGGAGCGCGATCTTCATGCCGCGTTCGCGGCCATGGCCGTAGGAATCCGGACGCCCCGCTTTTGCGGGCGCGGGTACGCGGCCGTGACGGACGGCCACTTCGCGCTGGTGCAGGTTTTCGATGCCCAGCGAATAACCGAAGGCGCGGGCCAGCTCCTCGAATTCCAAAACTTTACGGGCGTCGGGTTTTTCGTGGACGCGGTGCAGCGATTCGATGCCGCGCTTCAGGAGATAGCCGGCGACGGCGCGGTTGGCGGAGAGCATGAACTCTTCAATCAGCCGGTGAGCGATGTTGCGCTCGCTGCGGGTGATGTTGGTCATGCGCTGCTCTTCGTCGAACTCGATGAGCGGTTCCGGGAGATCGAAGTCGATCGAACCATGCTCGCTACGGCGGGCGTTGAGAAGCAGGGCGAGTTCCTTCATGTCGCGGAAATGAGGCGCGAGCGCTGCATATCGCTCGGTCATCTCGGGGTCGCCTTCGAGCACTTTGTTGACGTTGGTATAAGTCATGCGCTCGGCGGAGCGAATGACGCCGGAAGTCATGCGGGAAGATTTCATGTGCCCAGCGGCGTCAAATTCCATCAGCGCGCTCATCACCAGGCGATCCTCGCGAGGCTTCAGCGAGCACATGCCGTTCGAAAGAGCTTCGGGAAGCATGGGCACGGCACGGTCCGGAAAATAAACGGAAGTTCCGCGAAGGCGCGCTTCCTGGTCGAGGACGGTGGCTGTTCGAACGTAGTGCGCCACGTCCGCGATGTGCACTTGGAGGTGCCAGCCGCCATCCGGGCGGTGCTCGACGTAAACGGCGTCGTCAAAATCACGCGCGGTTTCGCCGTCGATGGTAACGATCGGGAGATGGCGGAAATCTTCGCGGGTTGTAAACTCGGTTTCGTTCACGGGCTGGGCGCGCTGCTTCGCTTCTTCTACGACTTCGGAGGAGAACGTATGAGGCAAGTGGTGTTTGCGAATGATGATTTCGATATCAACGCCGAGTTCGCCCGGACGGCCCACGATTTCGATGACGCGGCCGGTAGGTGAAGCGCCTCCGCGCGGATAACGCGTCAGCTCCACGTTCACCACCGCTCCGTCGAGCTCGTCCAGACGCGGGATACGTCTTCCTCGGATGCTCGTTTCATCCGAGCCGCTGAAACCCAGCTTCTTCCAGAGCCCAGGCGTCAGCTCTTGCCCGCGCGGGATTTCCACTTCGTGCTGGATTCGAACGTCATAAGGCAGGACTGTATTCCCCTGCGAACCGTAGCGAAATAACCCGACGATGCTGGGATGCGCCCGGTCCAGGATTCGAATAATGCGGCCTTCCGCGCGCTGCGCCCCGGAAACGCCGCCGGGACGGCGCTGGATTCTTGCCACCACATGGTCGCCGTGCATGGCGTCTTCGATGCCGTCGCGGGGGATGAAGACGTCGCCATCGAGTTGCGGCATCGGAGTTTCGGGCACGACAAAGCCGTAGCCATCGTGATGAAGGACCAGGCGCCCTTTCACCTCATCGTGATCCGTGAGGGTGGAGCGCTGCGTTTGCTGCACCTGGCCAGGACGCGTCTGCTGGCTGGATGATTCCCGATCCGGCTTGCGGCCTGGAAGGATGTACCGGCCACCGGGCAATTCCTCGATCGCATGGCGTTTCTTGAGTTTCGAGAGCATCTTGAATAACGGGCGAGTGTCGGCCTTCTTTAAATGAAGGCCCTGCGCGATTTCGCTGGTGGAGGCGGGTTGACTCCTAATTTGCAGAAAACGCAATATGTTATCGGGGCTGAGGTGTGAAGAGGGTGACATGGAGTGTCGCGCCAAGTAGCAGGCGCTCATTTCTCACTGCGATTCTAGTCACTTTTTCCCGTTCTTCAGGAACTTTTTTCAGGATTCCGGGATTATATAGACAGGCCAACACACGACCGGCCAGTCACCCTCCGTCAGACTGGCCGGTTCCCCGAGAGGGGAAAATAAGGGAGGCGGGACGACCTGGCCTGCCTCCCTCTTTCATTTTTCTTTTTTGATCAACCTTATAGTTCTTTTCATCAGACATGGGAGCCTTCGGCCTGATTTATCGCGCGATGGTGCTGAGGAACGGGTAGTGGCTGGCGGCGCCCATGAAGAAGAGCATGGGGAACGACAGCCAGAATGAGGTGCGCGCCGCGAGATAGTTCCAGCGCATCAGACGCTCGGTTTCGGGCGGCATCGGCACACCTTGTTCGGCGCTGAGGCGCGACCACGCGATAAGGCGTTTCTGCACGCGCCAGACGACTCCCCAGGTATTCAGCAGCATAACCAAGCCGAGCCCTCCGCCAACGCTGATGGCGAGATGCGCGTTTGATACGTTGGGGCCGCCGTTCAAGACGAGGACCAGCCAGGACGCTACGATCACAACAATGGAAACTCCAATGACTCGCAGCCACGGGCTGTCGAGAATTCCCTTCGCGGGGAGCTGCAAGGCGTAGAGAAACACATACGCCACAAGCCACACCAGCAGCCACCAGCCGAACCATTTGCCAATGAGCGAACGATCGCCCGCGAACTTCGCGTCGGAGGCCAGTTGAATCGTGAAGTAGCGGATGCCCACAATCACCGTCACCAGTGAAGACGAACGGAACCAGCCCATCGCACCCGGCATCAGCTCAGGATAGATCTTGATTCGTAGCTTGGGATCGCACTGCTTCATCGCGGGCGTGAGCACCAGATTGAAAAAATAGAGCAGCCCAATCCAGATGATCCCGAAGACGAGGTGCAGCCAGCGCAGCGCCATCATTTCGTTCGCGTGCGGCGTGTCAAGGAAAGAGAAGTGGGGCCGCCACTCCGGGAAGGAAAATGCCAAGAGATAGAAGAACATGAGCGCACCTCGGGCTTTCTTCGGATTTGTCTCTGGAGACACCGTAACGGAATGCGAAGCGAATCGTCAATCAAGGACATGCCAACGGCAGCAGTGCGCCGGACAGTGAACCGCTCTGGATTGGAGTTCCAAGTCGGATTGACTTGACTCCAGACGCGCCCTAAAGTGGCAGCCTCTTTCGCGCAACGAAGAGATGCTGGCGCCGCAGTCAAATCCGGCGCGGAGCGAAAATTGATCGAGCGATATTTCAAACTGGCGGAAAACCAGACGACCGTTCGCCGGGAGCTGCTCGGCGGGCTGACCACGTTTATGACGATGGCGTACATCATCGTCGTGAACCCGCAAATCCTCTCGCAGGCCGGAATGCCCGCCGATGGCGTGCTATTCGCCACCTGCATTTCCGCGGCCGCTGCAACGCTGGTCATGGGCCTGTATGCGAACTACCCGATCGCGCTGGCGCCGGGGATGTCGCTGAACGCGTACTTCACCTATTCGGTCTGCCTGGGAATGCACATCCCTTGGCAGACGGCCCTTGGAGTCGTATTTTTTTCCGGCGTGCTGTTTATCGTGCTGACCGTCACGCGTGTCCGCGAGCAAATCGTCAACGGCATCCCCGATTGCCTGAAGCATTCAACCGCGGCAGGAATTGGAATGTTTATTGCCTTTGTGGGGATGCGCAGCGCAAAGCTCGTGGTGGCGAATCCGGCGACGTTTGTCGGCATCGGGAATTTCTCGGATCCCGAGGTGCAGGCGGCGTGTCTGGGCCTGGTGCTGACGCTGGTGTTGATGGTGAGAAAAGTGAATGGAGCGATCCTGCTGGGGATCCTTGCCACGACGCTGTACGGAATTTTTCGTGGCATGGCGCACTGGCCCGCCTCCCTGCTTGCGATGCCTCATCCTTCCGGCACGTTCTTGCAATTGGACCTGCGCGGGGCAGCGCATCTCGGATTGTTGGAGATTACGTTCGCATTTCTCTTTGTGGATCTATTCGACAACGTCGGGACGCTGGTCGGCGTTTGCGAGCAGGCCGGATTCGTCAAAGACGGAAAAATACCGGGAGTGGGCCGGGCGCTGCTCGCCGATGCCGTGGGGACGGTCTTCGGCTCGCTGACCGGGACGTCCACAGTGACGAGTTACATCGAGAGCGCCGCCGGCGTTGCCGTCGGCGCGCGCACCGGACTGAGCAACGTGATGGTCGCTGCGCTGTTTCTCGCTGCGGTATTTTTCTCCCCGGTGGTAGCGGTAATTCCCGCCTTCGCAACTGCGCCGGCGCTGATTCTTGTCGGTGCCCTGATGACGCAATCCATCGCCAAGGTGAAATGGGAGGAATACACGGACGCCTTCCCGGCATTCGTGACCAT
>JBGQCW010000141.1:0-5793 GCA_041495565.1 Candidatus Acidiferrum sp. | reverse complement strand
CCTTTTCCCTCTTTGCCGAGCGACCCGATCGAAGTCATTGCAAGACTCGACAAAATTGGCTCTGCAGCCACCGTGACGACCACCGGAGGGCGTTATTTTGGCTTCGTGAACGGCGGGATGGTGCCTGCTGCGCTGGCTGCAAATTGGTTGGCAGGGGCCTGGAATCAGAATGCGGCGCTGCGAGTGATGTCTCCGGTGGCCGCGGAATTGGAGGACGTGGTTCTCGGATGGGTTTGCGAAGCGCTCGGATTGCCCGCAGATTGCGCGGGAGGCTTGGTGACCTGCGCCACGATGGCGAACTTCACAGGGCTGGCGACAGCGCGCCACGCACTTCTCGCGCGGGCGGGATGGAACGTCACGGAGGACGGAATGTTTGGCGCTCCGCCGATCGAGGTGGTCGTCGGCGCGGAGGTGCACGCTTCCATCCTGAAAGCATTGAGTCTGGCGGGATTTGGACGGAAGCGAGTGACCATGATTGAAGTAGACGGCCAGGGGCGTATGCGGTCTGAGAAGCTGCCGCGACTTTCTGAACGATCCATTGTGTGCATTCAAGCGGGAAATGTGAACACAGGCGCGTTTGATCCGGCAGCCGAGATCTGCGAATGGGCGCACGAGAAGGGCGCGTGGGTGCACGTGGATGGCGCATTCGGTTTGTGGGCGCGCGTGTCGCCGAAGTACGAACATCTCACGCGCGGATTTGAGAAAGCCGATTCGTGGGCTACGGATGCTCACAAATGGCCCAATGTGGGCTACGACAGCGGCCTGGCCATCGTGAAAGATGGCGCCGCGTTACGTGCGTCGATGGGCATTACGGCGGCCTATCTCCAGCCCGGTTCGCGCCGGGAGCCGATGCATCACACGCCGGAAGCGTCGAGACGTGCGCGGGGAGTGGAATTGTGGGCGGCGCTCAAGTCGCTCGGCCGGTCAGGGTTGTGCGCGCTGATCGAACGCACGTGTACACACGCGCAACGGTTTGCGCAAGGGCTTCAGGAAGCGGGCTTCGCGGTGCTGAATGAAGTGGCGATCAATCAGGTGCTGGTGTCCTTCGGCTCGCCTGAGGTGACGCGAGAAGTGATCCGGCGCATCCAGGAAGACGGAACGTGCTGGTGCGGCGGCACCGTCTGGCAGGGAAAGACCGCGATGCGGATTAGCGTGTCTTCCTGGGCGACCACGGATGCGGATGTAGAGCGCAGCCTTGCGGCAATGATTCGAATTGCCCGCGCATGCCGCGCGACGTAGCGGACAGACGCACGATTGGATAAGCAAGTCCACGATTCAAATCTCTTGCGGCCGATTGTGCTGCGATGATTGCCGTGCGGTTTTCATCAGAGCGGGATTCACCGCCGCCAGGAAGGTTTTTTGCCAGAATCAGCGGCTGTGCGCGACGCCGGAAGTTTCCAGATCGGCAAAAGTCTGGGCTGCACTCAAATAGGTCCGCGAAAGACGGTCGTGCCACGTGAGTTGATCCTCGTCCCACAGGGCCCAAAGAAAGCCGAGGAAAAACGTTCCTGCGGAAAGCATGTAACCTGCGCTGCGCAAGAGCATTTGCCTGGGCGCGGGCGACTCGCCCGAAAAGCTAACGACTTGCAAGTTTCGCATCATCATGCCTGGAGTTGTTCCGCCGAAGATGGTGAAAAGAGCGAAATACTGCAGATAGACGATGGCGAAAGTCGTCGTGTAGACAACCGCAGTCAGCTTGCTCAGCGTGAACTGCCCGCCCAGGGAGCCGAATAGCATCAGGAATCCACCGTAAGCAAACAGCAAGCAACCGAGATCGATCAATGCAGCCAAGCGGCGATCGTCGATCGATGCAACGGGATACAGTCCGGACTGCGATGCACTTTCAACCACTTGGGGATGAGTTTGCGACCGTGTTTCTGCGTCTGAAGGTAGAGAGACATCAATGACCATGCGGGATTCTTCGAGGACGCGTTTCTTTGAGGGGCGGCCAATCGCGATGGTAAAAGAGAAGTCCTCTTCAATGGATGCCAGAGGTTCCGCAACGGCGGCAGATGTATGCGGGGGCATCTTTCCCGAAGGCTCTTCGAACAGAAACCGTGATTGAGCCACGTTCGGCGTGAGTTTCCGCCGCCGAGTTCGATAAGCATCGAGTCGCTGTGCAAGTTCACCGCGCCAGGCAGCGTTTTGCACCATCTCACGATTTACCGAGCGGCGGTCCTTGAGATGTTTGGCTCTGTTCTGGCCGGCATCGACATTCAGGGCGAGATTCCCCCGAGTGCCGGTGTCCGAGGACTGTTCCAGGGACGAAAGATCAGCGGAAAATGAGGATTCACAAAAATGACAGACGCGTACGCTTGACGGCAATACGGCGCCACACTGCAAGCAAGTTTTTGTCACCGGTAAGTTTTGCGCTGCGGACGCATCCACTCCGGTGAGGAGGGAACATTAAAAGAATACCGCCCCGCTGGAAAATCCATCAAATTTTAGCACGCGCTTGTGGCGAAAGAAGCAGCAGCCGTTCTGGAGGGTCCGAGGGCCGGTCAGCTAGTTTTCCATCTGTTGCGCGAGCATGCCGCGGCTGAACGCGATGCGGCGCTCGAGGGCCACGGCGGCAAAATAGGCGCAATGGCCGCGCTCAGATTCCGTCCAGGCGTGCATGGAAGGAACCATGCGTGCCAAGGTCCCGCGGAGGAAACTCAGAAGCCGGAAGTAAGCGCCAATCGCCTGAATGCTGCTGCGGTCTTCCGGGGGCTCCGGACAGAGCTGCAAAAGCTGCATAACGCGCACGAAGTCTTCTCCCGAAGCGGCACGAGGGATGCCCGCGACGTCCCGCACCTCAGGAGACAGAGCCTGCTTAGCGGAAGCCGCAATGAGCGAGCGGCAGTAAGACACAAAGAACTGCAGCAATAAGACCACCGAACAAACGAGAATGAATCCTGCCATCATCGCGGCACCACCGCGAGGCGGGAAGGCACCAGGCGCGCATCTTCCGGGATACGCCAGAAAGCATAGGTCCAGGATAGAGGGAGAAAACATCCGAGAAGAGGCGTCAAATACGCAAATAGAGTGACACGGTTGTGGTAGAGGTTTTGCAGCGCATAGTTAGCCGCAAACATGCTGAAGTAAACGCCCATCGATAGGATCAGTTGAATCAGCCGTGCGCGCGTTTCACGCAGCTTCAAAACGGCGGCCCACAGGACGTAAGTCAGAACAAGCCCGACAAAATAGAGATTCTGGGAAAGCTCGACTACGAAGTGTGTCACAAGCTTGGCACTGGATTGCTGAACGACGGCATACGAAAACAATGCGGTGCCGGAAAGAAGGATCACAGCCCCGATCCTGATGTAGCGCCCGGCTTCCAGTTCCGCGAAGATGTGCGAATAGAGACTCGTCAGGGCGAAAAATAGGGCAATGGTGAGAAGGAAGTCCGAATAGTAGTAAAAATAGAGATATTCGTTTGAAGAGTAGCCGTGGTGGCTGAGGATGTTGTAGCGGGCGATACTGACCACCACCGAGACGGCCATGTAAGCATTCAGAAGGAGATAACGTCGGAGCGCGTTCTTCTTGGCCGCACACACCAACACAGCCGCTTCTAATAGCGTGCAGATTAACCAGACTGCATATTCGTATGGACCGAGCACTTAACCGTCCTTGCCGTTCCCCGGTCCATCCCGCGAAATATTACTTCAGCGGTTTACTTCCAGGGTATCGGTGGCTGCGGGGCCCCGCCGTTCTTCCAAGGTATCGGTGGTTGTGGTGCTCCACCATTCTTCCATGGAATCGGTGGCTGTGGTGCTCCGCCGTTTGCCATGACTACGGAGCCATCACCATGGGTGACGACCGCCGTCTTCAGGCTCATTGCCCCCACCAGAACGAGCATGGCGAGGAGAATAACCGTGAGTTTGCGTGACATTGTGCCTCCGAGGTAAGAAACAACCCCGGGGGGAGTCTATCCCTTAGCACACCAATGTCAAGTAGCTCAGGCGATGAGCCTGTTTCGAATCGATACACACTCTCCCGCCCATAGTTTCGATAAGCTTTCGCCTATCTCGATGGGTGGGACAGCGCTCGATCCCGTGTAGAGTAGATTTTGGGACTGTTCGGGTCAACGGTACGGTAGTACTAAGATTTATGGGACTCACGTGAACGAAAGGTCGTGGCAGATGTCTGCTTTTTGCCTGGGCGAGCGTACGGAAAGTGATATCCCGTCACTACCCGGCGGAGCGGTGCGACGTGATTGAGCGTCTGGGTGGTTCCCCCAGTGCTTGTCTCTCCTTCCCTGCGTGGGTACAACGCCTTGACACATTTGCTCACGAATCCGTAGCATAAAGAATTACGCCATGCCGGCGTAGCTCAGTGGTAGAGCGAGGGTCTCATAATCCCTAGGCCGTGGGTTCGATTCCCTCCGCCGGCACCAATACTTCCATTCGCTAACGATCCGGATCCGAGGTCGCGATCCAGCGCTTGAGCCACGGATTTCCTTCCTCCATGGGACTGCCAGTGTTCATCCTGTGACAGGGCTGCTCATGACTGCCCATGGCAGCCACCACGATCCCCCAATGATTCGACTGCAAGGTCCATCAAACCCAAGGCCAGATGCGCTTGGAAGTAATATGCTCAGACGGCGTCCTGATAGTCTAAATACCCGAAACGAAGCTGGGTGCGTGCCCCGGTGAATTGTCTGGATGAATCTGTCAACCCAAGCCGTAGCGTGAAAGCATGAAGGTTCACGCTGAAGTTCCCAGCGTTCTACGCGAATCTCCGGTCGTTGTGTTCGTCAATTCCGCAGCGGGAGGAGGCCGGGCGCGAGTTTATTTGCCGCGAATCCAGAAATTATTCGAATCGCTCCGGATTGACGCACAATTTGTAATGACAAACAGCGCGGGAGAACTCGAGTCGTCCGCGCAAAATGCCATTTTACAGCAACGTCACTTGCTTTTCGCGATGGGTGGGGACGGAACGTTTCAAGCGCTGGCCAATGCAGCGTTTGGGGCCGATGTCGTCTTGGGCATCATCCCCATTGGGGGCGGAAACGATTTCGCTTCTGCGCTCGGATTGCCGAGCGACCCCCTCAAAGCGGCGGAAGCCGTTCTGTGTGGCCAACCGCGCCTCGTGGATCTGTTGAGAGTCCGCACGGCCGAAGGACGCACGCGCTTGTATGCAGGCGGAGGGGGTATTGGACTGGACGCTGAGGCGGCGCGCTACGCGAGTGGTGCGTACCGCCATTTACCTGGCCGGCTCCGTTATATTGCATCGGCGTTACGCGCGCTAGCGGGATATGTGCCCCTCGAAGTCCGCGTCGACTTTCCCGGAAGTGACCTCCCTCCGTTCGAAGCAAAATCACTGCTCGCGGCCGTGTTGAATTCACCGACCTATGGCGCCGGATTGAGACTCGCTCCCGATGCGGCCGTCGATGATGGGTCGCTCCACGTCGTCCTGATAGAAAATCTAAGTTTCTTGCAGGTACTGGCGCTGCTTCCACGCCTGATGGGGAGCGGTGAGCTTAAGACTTCGCGCGTGAAACGGTGGCGGGTGCAAAGCGTGCGGTTGACGACGGACCGGCCGTGTTTGTTTCACGGTGACGGAGAAATTCTGGGACCAACTCCGGTGGAGATTGAGGTCGTTCCGAAGGCAGTGCGGGTGCTGGCGCCGATCCTGCGATAGTGGTCTTACTTCCGATGCGCGGGTGGCGCTACGGCGTGTCTTTGTGAAACACCTTGCGGCGGATATCCGGCCAGAATTCCTTCAATTCATTGGACAGGCCGTCATACAGAATCAGAAAGGCAAACGTAGCCGCATTTCGCGAAGCAGTCCGGTCTTCCGGTACGTGAT
>JBGQCW010000140.1:0-5884 GCA_041495565.1 Candidatus Acidiferrum sp. | reverse complement strand
GCAGCCGCCTTCACCTCGCTTGCGGATACGACCTGCGTGATCTTGTCGCCTTCGATGACGATGGCCTGGTTTGTGCGCATCTGACCCGTACGCACATCGAGCAAGCGCCCAGGACGAAGAACCGTCCTTTTCGGTGCGGGTGATTGCGCGCTGGCTGTTCCCCCCATTCCAGCCAGCATCGCCAGAACAAGCGCGACGAGCACTCCCCATCGGCTGGTCACTCGGGCCGCTTTTGCCAGCGGCAATGATTTCTGCAAAGCTTTCATCAAGGCACCTCGTTGTGAATTGGCAACCGAAACGCGGCGAGTATATCAAACCAGACGGACGCACACCTGTTCGAAACGACGTTCAGGCAAGTTGCTATTCCCTATTTTCCAAATTCCAGTTTCCATTTTCTCATTTCTGCAACTCCACAACCGTGATCGCCTTTCCTCCGCGCTCCTCGGTCTCGAACGAATGCTTCTCCACCAGAGGATGCGAGGAGAGAAACGTCCCAATCCCCTTGCGAAGCGCGCCGGTCCCGTGGCCGTGGATGATCCGCACCTTGACTCGATTCGCCAGCGCGGCTTCATCCAGAAACTTATCTAGGCGTCCCGTAGCTTCCTCCACCGTCATGCCGATTACGTTGATCTCATCGGTGGCCGCGCCTTCGCCGCCCTGTGCCGTGACGGTCACACTCTGCAGCTTGGGGGCAGCCGCGGCAGTTTTCGATGCGGAGGCTTCTGCCTCCACGCCAGTGATTTCTTCGATCGCCACTTTCATGCGCAGCGATCCCGCTTCGATTTCCGCGGATGATCCGTCAATGCGGCGCAGCACCACGGGTTTGCTGAATCCGCGCACGCGAATTTTCGCACCGGGCTGCAGCAGGTCCGCGCTCACGGCTTCCCTGGATGCGGGATGCACACCGAGGTCCGCCTGCGAATCGGAAATGGTCTGCACCACCGCGGCGTTCAACTCGTCGCGCGCTTCACTGCGCACATCCTGCATTTTGCGCCGCGCTGATTTCTCCATCTGCGCGCGCAGCTCGCGTTCCTTCACCGCCTCGACGACGCGCGCGACATTTTCGTCGAAGCGCTTCTGCATCTCCGTGAATTGCGCTTCCAGTTCCTTGATCCGTTTCTGCTGCCGCTCGACCCACTCCGTCCGCAGTTTCTTGCGTTCTTCTTCCAGCGCGTGCCGTTCGGCGCTCATCTGTTTCTGCAGGCGGTCGAGTTCGTCGCGGCTGCGATGCAAATAGGCGATCAGATCGGCGGCTTCCCGTGATTCGGGTGCGAGCAGCGACCTCGCGCGCTCGATAATTCCCGCGGCGATCCCCAGTCGCTGCGCGATGGCAATTCCGCTCGAACCGCCCGGCACGCCCACCATCAGCCGGTACGTCGGCCGCAGATTCACCTCGTCGAATTCCACCGCGGCGTTCACCACGCCTGGTGTAGTCGATGCATAGGTCTTCAGCCGGTCGTGATGTGTCGTCGCCAGCACGATGCACTTCTTCGCGCGGAATTCATCCAGCAGCGCCACCGCCAGTGCGGCGCCTTCCTCTGGCGCCGTTCCCGTGCCCATTTCGTCCACCAGCACGAGCGATTGCGGCGTCGCCGCTTCCAACATGGCCTTCAAGTTCAGCATGTGCGCGGAAAACGTGGACAGATCCGCCGCGATCGATTGCTCGTCGCCGATGTCCACCAGCACGCGGTCGAACATCGGCAGAACCGCGCGTTGCGCCGCCACCGGAATTCCCGATTGCGCGGCCAACGCCGCCATCCCCGTGGTTTTCAGCGCCACGGTCTTTCCGCCGGTGTTCGGGCCGCTGATGACCAGCACGCGCTCGACTTCTTCCCGTGCGATCGCAGAGCGATCGACTCCGAGGGATAGCGTTATGGGAACGATCGCGCGATTCTCTCTGCGAAGTTTGTCCTCCAGCACCGGATGCCGTGCTGCTTCCAAACGCAATTCACATGATCCGGAAAATTCCGGAATCGCCGCGTCGAACTCCTGCGCGAACCGCGACCGTGCAAATGTGCTGTCCAGTTCCGCAATCGTTTCCACGGCAGCAAGGAGCGGTCCTCGAATTACCTGAAGCTTCTCCGTCAGCTCGCGCAAAATCTGCACGATTTCCGCGGCTTCATCCTCGCCGAGTTGCACGAGCTGGTTGTTCGCTTCGACGGTTTCGAACGGCTCCATGAAAACCGTCTGCCCCGTGCCGCTGGCTCCGTGCACCACTCCCGGCACGCTCCGCCGTTGTTCCGCGCGCACGGGAATCACGAATCGCTCGTTCCGCAGCGTAACGTAGTCTTCTCCTGCTTCTGCATTCCGTGCGCGCAAGATCTGCTTCAGAGTTTTTTGAATCGCATCGCGCGTCTGCGTAATGCTGGCGCGAATCCGGCGCAGCGCCGCGGACGCGTCATCGCTGATTTCGCCGTTCGGCAACACACACCGCCGGATCGCCGCATGCAAGTCTCGAAAATCACCGAGCGAAGCGGCGCGGCCCGCCAGCAACGGAAACTTCGCCGCTTCCTCGCGAAATTGCTGCCGCAGCCATCCGGTTGTTTCCAGCAGCGACGCCGCATCCAGGAATTCTCCCGGCTCCAGCACCGCGCCCGGGCCTTCTATCCGTTCGAGCCAGCCTTGCGGATCGGCCAGTGCGCCAAATCCCAATTCGCGCCCCGCGCGCAGCCATTCCCGCGCCTCGCGGATCAAAGCAAACGCCGATTCGATCGCATTACGATCCATCCCCGGCTCCAGCGCGTCAATCGCGCGCCGCCCCGGCGCACACGTCGTCCGCAGCCGCAGCAATTCCCGCAGCTTGTCGAATTCCAAAACGTCTTGGGCTGTCCGTGACATGGTTAGATCTGCTTCAATCTCTTCGTCAGATGATTCGCCACATCGCCCGGCGTCGTCGCCACATACACGAGCCTTCCATTCGCTTCTCCCCACGGCGCCGGATGTCCCAGCTCCACTTCCCGCACGCGATCCAGAACCGGCTGCCAAAAATCGCCGAGCACCGCGAATGGCTTTCCGCCCATCACCGACTTATTCAACATCTCCCATACCACCGCAAGCTCCACCAGCGTACCCGTTCCACCCTTGCATGCCACGAACCCATGCGCGAGCCGGATCAATTCGAACAATCTTTCTTCCCATGTTTTCATGCGCACTTCAGTGTCGATCCATGAATTGAGCTTCGCGCCCTGGAAAAACTCCGCCGTCACACCGTACGTTTTTCCTCCGGCCTCCTTCGCTCCGCGCGAAACTGCCTCCATCACGCCGGCATATCCACCGCTGCAAACGGCGAAGCCGTGCTTCGCTAAAGCGCGCCCCAGGACGCGCGCTTCCTCATAATCCAAATCGCCCTCGCGCGGCCGCGAACTCCCAAACACCGTCACGATTTTTTCTTGCTTCATCACTCGCTTCCGGATTCATCGCGGCTGTTTCTGTTTCGCTCCGCGTTTCTTCACTGTCACGTTGAACTCTTCGATCATCGCCACGCTCAGCCCGGTCAGCGCATCCGCCGCTTCGTGATTCTTCCCGCCCTGATTGTTGCTCAAGAACGAAAAAATGAGCCGCCGTCCGCTGAGCGTCTCCGCAAATCCCGACAGTGTCCTCACGTGTTCCACCGATCCCGTCTTTGCGTGAATGCGTCCCGCCGCCGGCGTGTTCTTCATGCGGTCTTCCAGCGTGCCGTCCACTCCGGACACCGGCAGCGATTCGTAGTACGGCACGAACCAGCTTTGCTTCTGCGCAAAGGCCAGCAAAGCTACGATGGCCCGCGGCGTAACCAGATCGTGCCGCGATAATCCGGACGCGTCCGTTTGAATCACATCGCCCGGCGCAATTCCCGCCGCCGCGTAGAAATCCGCAGGAATCTTCATCAATTCCTCCGGCGTGTTCCACACTCCGCTCTGACGGGCTACCGTCCGCAGCAGCATCTCCGTGTGCAGGTTTTGGCTGATCTTGTTCACCAGCTTCATAGAATCGCCCAGAGGCACAGAAATGTGTTCCGCCAGAACCAAAGGGTCACCGTGAATTTCAATGTGCGCGTGCCGCACCTTCGCGGCACCTCCTATTTTTACTCCCCGCTCCTCCAGCAGACGTTTCAAGGTGGCTGCGGCATGCTGCGCCGGCTCTTCGATCGCCAGGACCAGTTTCCGCGGCGTGCTCTTCGCCGGCAATGTGCCCTTCACCACGACCAGATTCGCTCCCGGCTCACGCTTCAGCGTCAAATCCGATTTCACTTCCGCCGCGGAAGTGACCACGTCATTCTCGACCGTAAAATCCGGCGTCACCGGACTAACCACCGCCTGCACCGGACTCCCCGCCTGCTCTCCCGGCGTCAACGTCAGCGCAACTGTGTTGTCGTCCACGACGATTGCCGAGATCGCCGCGCCGAACTCCCACACCATGTCGTCAATTTCCCACCCGTTTGGATAGCGTTCGCGCGGGAAATAACTGTCGTCGCCAATCACGTCTCCGGAGATCTCTTTCACACCCTTTGCCGCCAGCGCGTCGGCCAGCTCCGCGAGCGCTTTCTCCGGCGGCCCGTCGAACTCTTCCTTCAATTCGTATGGAAATCTTCGATTCGATAGATTTGCATCGCCTCGGCCCACGAGCACCACATCCCCTGTCAGTACTCCTTCGCCCGAAATCGTTCCCAGAGTTTCGAGCGTCGTATGAAACCGGTACTCGGGCCCGAGTTTCGCGAGTGCCAGCGCCGTACTGAACAGCTTCATGTTCGACGCCGGCACGAAATACCTATCCGCGTTCTGCTCGTACAGCGTCTCTCCCGTCTCGGCATCCGCAATCAGGAGTCCCCACTCCCCTTTGCTCGCGGGCTCCGCTCCAACCAAAGCCTCCGCGCGCACGGCAAATTTTGCGGTCGCTTTCTTCGATGCAGCATTCCTTTTTTTTGCTCCACCGCGAGCGGCGTCCGTTTTTGTTTTCGATTGGGCGCGCAACTGCGGCGCACCACTCCCGAAAGCAACCATCAGGCTTATTGCAACCACTGCCGCCCATCGCCCCGCAATTTTCTCTATGTTCATTTTTCGCCCGCGAGTGAATCGTCCAGGAAAAGTATAGTCGAAAGGCAACGCAATCCATCCTCCGCGCGTCCTACTACTGGAACGAACCCCGGTGTCCAGCCCTTTCCACGAGGCCCCAGGTTGCACTCAGCCGACGGGCACTCTATGATGTTCTAGCCCAGAAAACTACGATGAGGTGAACTGTGATGAAGCGAATGAGTTCTTGCCTGATAGCACTGGCGATGGTCGCCCTGCCGCTTTCCGCTGCCGGAGACAAGAAGGAAACCGATCGCCTGGAGAATTGTGGGACGGTGATCAAAGAAGTCATGGATATTCCCGATGACATCCCCCAGGACCTTATTGATAAAGCGGAATGCATCATCGTCTTCCCGTCCGTGCTCAAAGCGGCCTTTGTTTTCGGCGGCAGCTACGGCCGCGGTGCCATGACCTGCCGCAGTGGTGAGCATTTCACCGGCCCGTGGAGCGCCCCAACAATGATGGCTCTGGAAGGCGGCAGCTTTGGCTTGCAGCTCGGCGGCCAAGCCACCGATTTCGTCTTGCTGGTCATGAATCCGCGTGGCGCCCACGCCATCCTAAGTAGCAAGGTAAAGCTCGGTGCTGATGCCTCGGCTGCAGCAGGTCCCAAGGGGCGCACGGCCAATGCCTCCACCGATGTCACGATGCGGTCCGAAGTGTTGAGCTATTCCCGCGCCCGCGGTCTCTTCGCCGGACTCTCCCTGGAAGGCTCGACGGTTCGCCCTGATAACGATGCCAACGAGCGGGTCTATGGCAAGAAGGTCGAGGCCGAGTCCATCGTGTTCAAGGGTGCCGTCGCGGTTCCGCCCGCCGCTCAAAAAATGATCGCGTATTTG